>JAGGWU010000037.1 GCA_021163465.1 Candidatus Bipolaricaulota bacterium | reverse complement strand
GTGGTATTACAACGTGGAGCGTCCCCATTTCGGGGCGGGGATGGAGGGGAGGACGCCGATGGAGAGGCTGCGGGAGCTGGGTTGGATCTTCCAGATGAGTTCGCAGCGTTTCCTGTGGTACTCTTGGACGAGGTGGCGGTGATCTGGGCCTCTAAGGGGGTCACGATGTGTTGGCCTATTACATCTTTGTGAGGGACGAAGCCAACACCAACGCCTTCTTGGAGCATTTGGTGGGGACATACGGGCAGTGGCCGAAGCTTGTGATCACCGATGGAGGTTGGTTGTGGGCGGCCTTCTCCTTCTGGCAGGTGGAGGGAAAGATTACCTGGAGGGTAGTTCGGGGAGGGGAGCGGTCGGTGATTGAGGGTTTCTTCGGGGAGTTCCTCAAATAGAGGATCAAGGACTTCGACCGCTATTTCCCCACAAAGAAAGGCTTGGACAGCTTGATGAGGTGGCTTTGGACCTTCGCTTGGCTCCACAACCTCATCATAGACGGATGTTTTTAACAGGGCCAGGGTTAGCTTTTGCCCTAGGGCTAGGCTGTGGATATACTCCGCAGGAATTCGCTTCGATCGGGGTGATGTGGATGGGGCATACTCGGAATGTCGGTTTCGTAGGTCATTCTGGCTCCGGAAAGACGACGCTCGCGGCTAAGCTCCTGGAGCAAGCCGGGGAGAAGGAGATCCAGCTCGACTCCTCCCCCGAGGAAAAAAGGCGGGGTTATTCCATCGATCTCGCCGTCTGCTCTTGCAGTTGGAAGGACACCAAACTTAACCTCCTCGTGGCCCCAGGGCTCGGCGAGTTCATCGAGGAAACCATAAAGGCCACCTATACCGCGGATCTGGTGGTTTTGGTGGTCCACGGGGAAAAGCCCGTGGAGGTGGTCACGGAACAGGCCTGGGAGGTCATCGCCAAGGCCGGGAAGCCCGTGATGGTTTTCACGAACATGATGGACCGGCCGGAGGCCGATCCCGATAAGGTCTTGGATTCCCTGCGGGAAGGCCTGAACGCGAAATTCTGGCCCATTCAGTGGCCCTTAAAGGAAAACGGCGAACTCGTGGGGGTCGTCGACCTCCTAACCGGGGAGATCAGGGGGCCCAAAGGAAAAGCCACGATCCCGGAAGACGTAGCGGGGCACGTCGAGGAGCTGAAGGCCCAACTTGTCGAGGAGATCGCTTCCCTGGACGATGCCCTGGCGGAGAAGTTCTTGAGCGACGAGGAGATCTCCCCCGGGGAACTCGCCTCCGCCTTGGCCAAAGGGGTCTCCGAGGGAACGTTCGTCCCCGTACTTTGGGGGTCCGCCGAAAGCGGAATCGGGATCCCCGAGCTCTTGGACGCCCTGCGGGCCTTGGCCCCGGCGCCTGCGCCGGAGGAAAGGCCCCGGCTCTGGGCGTTTAATATCCTTTCCGATCCGTATCTGGGTCGTATCGCCTTCGTACGGGTGACCGGAGGGGAGCTTTCGGAGGGGAACGCTTGGGTGCACCTTCGCACCGGGAATAAGGTGCAGCTCCGGGATATCTATACCCTCAGGGGCACCAAGCTCGAAAAGTCCGGAAAGGCCGCAGCGGGAGATATCGCCGCCTTGGGGAAGCTCGAGGATATCGCCCTAGGAGACACCATCGCCGTAGAGGGTGCGGAACCCTTCCCCGAACCCCCGTTCCCCAAACCGGTCTTTTCCCGGGCCGTCTATCCTAAGTCCCAGGGGGATGAGGAGAAACTTTCCACCGCCCTGCGCGAGGTCGTCACCACCAAGGCAACGTTGAAGTTCGAGCGCGACAACGTCACCAAGGAAGCGATCTTGTCCGGAATGGGCGATGTGCAGCTCGATGTGGTGCGGGAGCGCTTGAAGAACCGCTACAACGTAGAGGTGGAGCTTCGCATCCCCAAGATCCCGTACCTCGAGACGATAAGAAAGCAGGCCACGGCCCAATACCGACACAAGAAGCAGACCGGCGGCCACGGGCAGTTCGGGGAAGTGCACCTCCGCATCGAACCCCTTCCCCGGGGCGAGGGGTTCCAGTTCTTGGACGAGACAAAGGGCGGTGTCATCCCGCAGCAGTTCATCCCCGGGGTGGAGAAGGGAGTGCGGGAGGCGATGCAGGAAGGGGTGCTCGCCGGCTACCCGATGGTGGATATCAAGGCGGTGGTCTTCTACGGGATGTACCACCCGGTAGACTCCTCGGAGCTCTCCTTCAAGATCGCCGCACGCCAAGCGTTCAAGCTGGCGGCGGAGAAGGCGGATCCCGCCCTCCTTGAGCCCATCATGCTCCTCACCGTGACGGCGCCCGAGGCCTTCACCGGGGATATCATCTCCGACCTCAATGCCCGGCGCGGGAAGGTCCTGGGGATGGAGTCCCAGGACGGAAAAACGGTGGTGAAGGCGGAGGTCCCGCTGGCCGAGCTCCTCTCCTACGCCCTGGACCTCAAATCCATGACCCAGGGGCGGGCCACCTTCCAGATGGAGTTCCTCCGCTACGATTTCGTGCCCGCGCAACTGCAAGAGAAGATCGTGGCGGAGGCCAGTGCGGCGAAGGAAAGCTCGTGATGTAAATGGACGTCAGGGCCTGGATGGAACCCGATCCTCCTACGGTGCTCGCCACCACCCCGGTGGAGGAGGCCCAGAAGCTCGCCCAGGATCTGGGATTGGCGTTGGTCCTGGTGGTGGATGAAGAAGGGAGGCTGGTGGGGTTCCTAACACGTAAGGCCCTGGATGCCGCCCCAAGGCCCGATCTTCCGGCGGGGAAGCTCGCGGCCCAGCCCACGGTGGTCCTGCAGGCCGACGATCCGGTGGAGCGGGCATTGGCATTGCTCGTGGACAGATACGCCGTGCTCCCGGTTCTGGAAGGGGAGCGGCTGGTGGGCGTGATCACCCGTGGGGGAGCGTTGCGGGCCTTGGTCCGGATGACGGGGCTCGGGGAGGAAGGGACGCGGATCCGCCTGAGATTGGGGGATCACCGGGAGATCTATCGGGTATTGGAGGTGCTTTCGCGGAACGATCTGGAGCTCGTATCGGTCACCCGAAGCGGCGAGGGAGAGGTGGTCCTCCACGTGCGGGGCCTATCGGATAAGGAAGGCCTTATGCGGGAGCTGAAGGAGGCGCTGGGATGAGGTACGTGGAGATCACCGTCCCTACCCGATCCAGGGAAGAGGTGTTGGATATCACGGGAAAGGTGGAGGATGCCATCCGGGAGCTTGGGCTTTCGGAGGGCTTCGTGGTGCTCTATTGTCCCCACACCACCGCTGGCCTCACCGTGAACGAGACCGCGGATCCGGACGTGAGGGAGGACGTGAACGCGGCCATGGCCGCCATGGTCCCCGCGATCGGGTTCCGCCACGTCGAGGGAAACTCCCCAGCACATTTCCGTTCCGCCCTTTTGGGACCTAGCTTGATCCTTCCCGTAGAGGGAGGGCGGCTTTCCCTGGGTACGTGGCAGGGGGTTTACTTCTGCGAGTTCGACGGCCCCCGGCGGCGCCGCATCCGTGTCTACCCCATTTCCTTGTCCTGAAGCAACGCATCAAAGGACGTGCCGAGTCCGAGGCGATCCTTTCGGTGGCTCGGAAACCGCGTACGGGATTGCCGCTCCGATATACGCTGCTTGGGCCCTTTTCCGGGACGCGTGCCGACTTCATCGCGCTATACCTCGTCGCCGGGTTTCACGAACTCCCGTTGGAGGAGGAGGTCGATCAGACGGGCGATTTCCTCCTTGTGGGCAGCGCGAAGCCGGTACTCGCAGATGATCAGGGGCTTTCTCCTTCGCGACTCCTTGCGCCAAACACCCATCACCATGCGTCCCTTATCGGTTACGAGGGAGAACGAACCCTCCCAAAACAGCGAGTAATCGCGCCCCACTTCCCACTCTATCCCCACCCGATCCACTTGAACCGCGATCCGTCTCATCCCACCTCCTTTCCCAAGGCTTTACGGGCCGCAACCAGATACCCCGTGAACCCCACCATCCGCTCGGCCGGCCTCACTCCTTCTCGCTCCCGTACGAGCATCCTTCGTTCCAACATCTCCACACATTCCACCGCTACGAATCCTTCCCGCTCCAGGGCGGCCACGAACCCCTTGAGCTGCTCGGCGGTGGGCACGATCCCCGCCAGGGGCCGCCCCGCGGCGAGAACGGAATAGGCCGGGGGCACCGCGAGCCACGGCTCCGGAAGATCGATGAAGACCGCGTCCACCTCGCCCTCTACCGGGAAGGGCTCCCCCGCCTCCAGCACCCCGGCCTCCACCCGCTCGGAAAGCCCGGCTCGGGCGATGTTTTCCAGGGCGTTTTTCAGAAAATCCTCGCGCCGGTCGAAGGTATAGACCCGCCCCTCGGGACCAACGAGCTGCGCCAATAGGATCGTGAACGCCCCCGAGCCGGTCCCGATCTCCACTACCCGCACCCCAGGGCGGAGATCCAAGGCGAGGGCGAGCCAACCGGCGTCCTTGGGATAGACGATCTGCGTCCGGCGACGGACCTTCATCATCCGCTCCCCCACCCGGGGCCGGAAGGCCACGAACTCCGTGCCCGTGCTCGAGACCACCCACGCCCCCTCGGGCCTCCCGGCGATCTCCCCGTGGGGGATCGAACCCTTGTGGGAATGGAAGATCTCGCCCTCCCGCAGGACGAAGGAGAAGGTCCGTCCGCGCTTCGGCTCCCACAGGAGCACCTGCTCCCCGTACTCAAGCGGGCGCGCCATGGGACACCCTCTCCTTCAGGCGGCAGAAGCGGCAGGGGCCTTCGGCGGCGGTGGGCATCCCGCAGACGGGACAGTCCCGGAGCTCCACCGGCTCCGGCGGCTCGAACCGCCCTCGCACCTTGAGGAACCCCCGGATGAACCCGAGCTTCGTCCCAGGATACCGGTCCTCGAGCTCGTTGAGGACGTGCTTCAGCGCGATGGAGCGGGCTCCGACGGCGTGGGGGCACTCCTCGTAGATATACTCGATCCCCGAGATGATGCAGTAGGCGGCCACCTCCCGTTCGGAGAGGAAAAGCAGGGGCTTGACCCGCCGCACCAGCTTCCCCTCCCCGGGGAGAACCGGGTACTGGCGCGCGAGGTATCCTTCCTCCCAGCGGAGCACGTTCCCCAGGAGGGTCGCGGCCTCATCGTCCAGGTTGTGGCCGGTAGCGAGGACGTGGTATCCCCCCTCGTAGGCGACCCGGTTGAGGAGGTACCGCTTCACCGTGCCGCAGAGGGAGCAGGGCTTCCCGCGGGCGAACCGGAGGAGCCCATCGATCCCGGCCCCGAGTTCGCCCTCCACCCTCACCACCCGCAGGGCCAGCCCCCGGGCGGCGGCGAAGGCCTCCGAGAATTCCCGGGATCTTTCGGAGTAGCCCGCGATCCCCAGGTCCAGGTATACCCCGTCCGCCCGGTACCCAAGCTTCGTCAGGATCTCCCACAGGGCCAGCGAATCCTTGCCCCCGGAGACGGCCACAAGCACCCTCTCCTCGGGAGTGAACATGCGGAATTTCTTGATCGTCTCTGCCACAACTTTCTCCACCCGGGCCACCAAGTGCTCCGGGCAGAGTTTCAGGTTGGCGTGGCGTAGCTTTATGACCGCGGGTTTTTTACAGATCGTGCACCTCACCCTAGCCCCCTGAGATCACGTCCACGAGCTCCACTTCCTCGTCTTCCTCCAACCGGTGATCGGGGGGAAGGATCTTCCCCTCCTTCACCGGAAGGACCGTCTCGGGGATGATCCCGAGCTCCCGCAATGCCCGCTCGAGGGTCGCCCCGGGCTTGACCGTGTACGTCTTGTCCCGGTGCTTCAACGTTGCCATAGCCGTTTATTATACGGGCCATGGAGATTTCACCGGGGGAGCGGACCGACCCTCCGGAAGAGCCTCACCCCCTCGATCACCTTTCCCAGGAGGGCGTAGCCCTCGTCCAGGTAGCCCCAACGCGTCCCCGGGGGCTCCAGCGCCGGTAGATCCGCCGCGGCGAGGATGGCAAAAGCGTGTTTGGACTTCGCAGGGCCCGGCGGTTAGTATCCACACGGGATGGAGAGTTTGTGGTATAAGCCGTTCAAGATCAAGGTGGTGGAGCCCGTGCGGCTCATCCCTAGGGCCGAGCGGGAACGGGCGCTAAAAGAAGCGGGTTACAACCTCTTCAACCTCCGTTCCGAGGATATCTACATCGACCTCCTCACCGACTCCGGCACCGGGGCCATGTCCCAAGCCCAGTGGGCGGCCCTGATGGAGGGGGACGAGGCGTACGCGGGATCCCGTTCCTTCGAGGCTTTTTATGAAGCGATCCAAGAGGTCACCGGCTTTCCCTATATCCTCCCCACCCACCAAGGCCGGGCCGCCGAGCACATCCTCTTTTCCTGCGCCCTCGAGCCCGGAAAGTACGTGCTGTCTAACGCCCTCTTCGACACCACCCGCGCCAATGTCAAGGCGCAAGGAGGCCGGCCGGTGGACCTCCCCTCCTCCGAGGCCCTGGATCCCGAGTCCGACCGCCCCTTCAAGGGGAACATGGACGTGGAGGCCCTGGAAGAGTTCATCACGGAGAAGGGGAAGGACCGGATCTCCATGATCGTCCTCACCGTGACCAACAACACCATAGCCGGCCAACCCGTTTCCCTAGAAAACATCCGCGTCGTCTCCGAGATCGCGCGGAAAAACGGCATTCCCCTCTTCATCGACGCCTGCCGCCACGCCGAGAACTCCTTCCTCATCCGGGAGCGGGAGCCGGGGCAAGGGGATCGCACGCCCCTGGAGATCTCCCGGGAGGTCTTCTCCCTGGCCGACGGCTGCACCATGTCGGCCAAGAAGGACGGGCTTGGGAACATTGGCGGGTTCCTGGCCATGCGGGACCGGGACCTCTTCGAGAGATGTCGGGAGCGGCTGATCTTGGTGGAGGGCTTTCCCACCTACGGTGGCCTCGCGGGGAGGGACCTGGCCGCGTTGGCGGTGGGCCTTAAGGAGGCGCTGGACCTCGAGTACCTCCGGGATCGGGTGGGGCAGGTCCGCTGGCTCGCCGAGAGGCTGAAGGAGGTGGGGATCCCGATCTATTGGCCGCCGGGGGGCCACGCGGTGTATGTGGACGCCGGGCGGTTCCTTCCCCACATTCCTCCGGAGGAGTTCCCCGGCCAGGCCCTGGCGTGCGAGCTTTACCTGGAGGGCGGGATCCGGGCCTGCGAGGTGGGGACGGCGATGTTGGGGAAGGAGGCGCGGTTCCAGCTCGTGCGGCTGGCGATCCCCAGGCGCGTCTACATCCGGGAACACCTGGAGGCGGTGGTGGAGGCCCTGATGAGGATCGCCGAACGCCGGGATGCCATTCGGGGGATGCGGCTCGTGGAGGGAGAAGGGCCTCTTCGCCACTTCATCGCCCGCTTCGAGCCCCTCCCGGGCT
>JAGGWU010000085.1 GCA_021163465.1 Candidatus Bipolaricaulota bacterium | reverse complement strand
TGGTAGTGGAGGCGATCCTCCAGTATCTGAAGAGGGAAGAGAAAAAGCAGGGGAAGTCAAGCTGATCTTTGCTTGTGCGTCGGTGGCCCGCGAGGTTTGTCTAAAGGCCAAGAGGGGTGCCGAGGAGCTTCATCCGGGCCCGATGGAGCGGGGGATAGCCTCGGGCCCGGAGCTCAGGCGGGGGAAGCGAGGCCTCATCGGGTTTGTCGGTGAGGCCAAAGATGAGCACCCCCTTCCCCTTGAGGTAGCGGCAGAGCTCGATCACCTCCCGGGTGAGGACGATCTCCTCGGCGAGGACCACCTCCTCGGTCGCCTCATCAGGGAGGCTATCCATCCGTGCCACCGTCTCCTCGTACTCCCGCCGGCGGAAGCTCTTGAACGGGGTGGGGTCGCCCTGCCTGAAACTGGCGTAGACCTCCTGGTGGATCGGGGCGAGCTCCTTTGGGATCGGCCTCCCCGCGCAGGCGGCGATGAAGTCGGCGAAGGTGCGGAGGCGCCCCGCCGCGAGGTCGGAAAGAAGCTTGGAGAACTCATAGGCGCCCCCGACGACCATGAGGCAGATGTAGGCGAGGAAGTCTTGATTGTCATAGGTAAAGCCGTGGTACTTCTCTTGGTTGAGTTCGTCGTACACCGTCCGGAAGGCCTGCTCATCGAAGGCTCCCCCCAGGGCCTCCTCCACGGTGCGGCGCAGGGCCGCCACCCGGGCGGAGTCGATGACCTGGGAGTTCCTCCCCCGCGCCCCGAAGGCGGTTTTATCCAGGTCCAGAAGGAGCGCTGTTTCATCATCAAGGGGATAGCGCTCTTTATGCAGCCAGTCGAGAAAATCCGCCAGCGCCTCCCAGCGGTTGGCGTACATCACCCCGCCCTGGATCTCGACCTTTTCAGGTTCACCTGCGGCCTCGGCGGCGATGAACCCCCGGATGGGAAGGTGCTTTCCTAAGCTTGCGATGGTGAGGGCATCGTTCCTCTTGGTGTCGCCGATGTAGAGGAGGCGGGAAAGGGGCGCCCGGGTGCGCAAGGCTTGGGCCGCCTGGAGGATACGGAGGATAACTTGGGCATAGGGGGCCTCGGCCTTCCGCGGGAGATAAGACTTCGGGAGGCCGAGCTCCGCCCAGATCTCGGCCTGCCCCGGGAGCCTCGCGTCTTGGGGCGCAAGGCTGCGGTAGACCACAAAGTCCCCCAAAAGCTCGTGCAGTGTCCCCCGCTCGTACCGCATCTCAGCTCAGGTACCCTTGGGCGAGGAGGAGCTCGGCGTTGAGGATGGCGCCCCCCGCGGCCCCGCGCACGGTGTTGTGCCCCAGGATCTCCAGCTTCCAGTCGAGCACCGGGCACCGCCGCACCCGTCCCACCACCACGCTCATCCCCCCTCCTTCTTCGCGGTCGAGCCGCGGCTGGGGGCGATCGGGCTCTTTCCGCACCACGATCGGCCGGGCCGGGGCGCTGGGGAGCTCAAGCTTCTGGGGAAGCGACCGAAACTCTTCCAGGGCCGCGACGATCTCCTCCAGGGTGGCCTCCCGCTCAAGTGCCACCGAGACGGCCTCCAAGTGCCCGTCGCGGGTGGCCACCCGGTGGCAGTGGGCGCTGATTTCTACCTTCGCCTCCGCGATCTCCTCTCCTTGGAGCATCCCCCAGATCTTCTTAGGCTCCCGCTCCACCTTCTCCTCCTCCCCTGGGATGTAGGGGATGACGTTGTCGAGGATGGAGAGCCCGGGCACCCCGGGGTAGCCCGCCCCGGACAGGGCCTGCATGGTGACGACGTTTATGGCCCGAAGGCCGAAGGCCCGCCGCAGGGGCTCCAGGGCCAGCACGAGCTGGGCCGTGGAGCAGTTGGCACAGGTCACGATGAAGCCCTGCCAGCGGCGCCGCCTCTTCTGGACCTCGATGAGCCCGAGGTGGTCGGGGTTCACCTCCGGGATGAGGAGCGGCACGTCCGGGTCGTAGCGGTGGTTCCTCGCGTTGGAGGAGACGGCGTAGCCGGCTGCGGCGAAGGCTTCCTCTATCGGCCCGGCTTCTTCGGCGGGGAGGGCGGAGAAGACGAGCCGGCATGGTAGGTGGGGCTCGCAGCTTTCCACAACCATCTCTCTTACCGCCTTCGGCGGCTCCCCGGGGACGACCCAGGTCGCAGCCTCCGCGTACGTCTTCCCCGCCGAGCGGGCCGAGGCCGCCAGGGCTGTGATCTCAAACCAGGGGTGCCCAGCGAGCAACTTCACGAACCACTGCCCCACCATGCCGGTCGCGCCGAGTATCCCCACGGGGATTCTTTCCATCGCTACCTCCTAGAGCTTCCCCCCTAACCGGACGATATCAGCGAGAAGGCCGGCGGCGGTGCTTGCTGCCCCGGCCCCGGGGCCGCTGATCACGAGGGGGTGCTCCCGAAAGCGCCGGGTCTCGAGGACGACCACGTTCTCCGGTCCCCTCGCTCGCGCCAAGGGGCTTTCCCACTCCACCTCCACGAGGCCCACCCGAGCCCCTTCCGGCGAGACCTCGGCTAGGTACCGAAGGGTGTTTCCTCGCTTTCTAGCTTGCTCGAGGTGTCTTTTGATCTTCACATCCAAGGGGAGGAGCTCTTCCAGGAATTCGTCTACCGGGAGCTCCCCCATCTCCGGGGGACAGAGGGGCTCCACTGCCACCTCCTGGAGCTCCAGGGGAAGCCCGAGCGTGCGGGCGAGGAT
>JAGGWU010000107.1 GCA_021163465.1 Candidatus Bipolaricaulota bacterium | reverse complement strand
GATTACCGGAAGTTACGTGGCGGTAGCCCAGGGCCAGGCCCTGATCGCCCAGGACCTCTCCCGCACCACCTGGATCTCCGCCGTGGGCGTCTTCGTGGTGCTGATAGCTTCCCTGGGATCCGTGATCGCGATCCCGGCCACGGTCCTTCCCCTCTTGGTCTCCGCCGTCCTTACCGTGGCCTGGGCCAAATTCTCGGTGGGGGGCTTCAACCTGGTCACCGTTTTCCTCCCCGCCCTGGTGCTCGGGCTCGGGGTGGACTACTCCCTCCATCTCGTCTCCCGGATGATGGAGGAGATCCGCAAAGGGGAGGATTTGCCCGCGGCGCTTGCGGTCGCAATGCGGACAAAAGGGAGCGCCTCCCTAGGGGCCGCCCTCACCACCGCATTGGCGTTCACCTCCCTGGTGTTCGCCCGTTCCCTTGGGCTGAAGGAGATGGGGATCATCATGGCGCTGGGGATCTTCTTCGCTTTGGGGAGCGCCTTGCTCATAGGGCCCGCGCTCCTTGTGGCGGCGTATCGGGCGTCACATGGGCGTTTCCGTCCCCGGGGGCTGGGGTATGAGAGGAAGCTTTTCCGCCCATATCGACTCCTTCTTTACAACCGGTGGGCGGTGATCGCCCTCACCATCCTTCTTACGGGGGCGGTGGCCTATCAGGCGAGCCGGGTGGAGTTCGAGTTTGTCCCCGGAGAGCTTTCCCCCACCACCGAGGCGCAGCGGGTGGCCCAAGAGGCCATGCGGGCATTGGGGGGCGAGATCGCCTTTAGCGACGATTTTCTGATCTTTGTGCGCGGTTCAGGGATGCTGCGAGAAGTAACGGCAGATCTTTCCTCGCATCCCGGGGTGAGGTCGATCCGATCGGTGCGGGACCTCCTGCCCACAGAGCTTTTGCGGGGGGAAGTGGGGTTCCAAGAGATCCCCATCGCTTCCTTGGACGCCTTCTTGTCGCTCCTTGAAGGGAACCTCAGGGAGTGGGAGGGAAGGATCGCCCAGGCCCGGGATCTCGCCGTCGCTTTGGCCCGGGGGGAGCTGGTGGCCGCGGCCATGGGCGCAGGGGAGATCGCGGCCGCGGCCTCCGAACTGGCTGACTCCCTTTTCCGCCTCGCCGATGCCATGGAGGCCTATTCCCCCCGGGTCCCGGAGTTCTTGCCCGCGGTTGCCTCGATGCGCGCCGATTACGAGATCATAAAGGGCTTCCTCGAGCGGCTTCAGGCCCTGCCTCCCGAAGAGGAGCTCCTCCGCCGGCTGGTGGAGGTGCTCCCCGGGGATCTGCGGGCTTACTATTACACCTCTGAAGGGGATTACGTGATCCACCTGAGGCTTGACCCCCGATATTTGGGGGGGAAGGAGCTCGACCGATTCATCGCTTGGCTTGAGGGGAAGGGCTACCGGTACTTTGGGTTTCCGGAGGTGCGGTTGAGGCTGAGACAATACATGCAGAGGGATTTCGCCGTCTCCACCTCGCTGGCAGGGATCCTGATCCTGGGCGTGCTCCTTTTGAACTTCCGCAGCCTCCGGGCAGCGGTGGTGGCCGCGATGCCGCTTGTGGTGGGCTACATCTGGATGTTAGCGGGCATGAAGTTTTTGGGGATCAAGTTCAACTTCATCAACATCTCCATCTCGCCCCTTCTCATCGGACTTGGGGTCGACGCGGGGATCCACGTGGCCCATAGGGTTCTGGAGGAGGGGCCGGGACAAAGCGCGGTGGCCCGCGGCGCGGCGGCCTCGGCGGTGCCGGTATTGGGGGCCTCCCTCACCACCATGGTGGTGTTCGCGGCCCTCCTTTGGGCCAATACCCCGGGGCTCAGGATCCTGGGGGTTTGTGCCCTTTTGGGTTTGGGCTTTTCGCTTATCGCAAGCCTCCTCTTTGTGCCCGCGGCGTTGGTGCGAGTTGAGCGTCCCCCCGGGGCAAGATAGCATCAAAGGATGGCATCACACCTGTTTTTCGGGGAAAGGATCGGACATGAACTCGATCATAACGGTGGTAATTTCCGCCGTGATCGCTTTTTCCTTGGGGGCCGGATTGGGGTTCCTTTTGGCCCTGCGGCGCCAGCTCCGGGCGCGGAAGCGGGCCGAGGAGATCATCGCCGCCGCCGAGGAGGAGGCGGAGCGGCTGCGCAAGGAAAAGCTTCTCCACGCGGAGGAGGAGGTCCGGAAGCTTCGGGAAAAGGAGGAGGAGAGGCTACGGCGTCGTGAGGCTGAGCTTTCGGCAATCGAAGAGCGATTTTTAGAAAGGGAAAACCGCCTGAGGCGCCGGGAGAGCCAGCTCGAGTCCCTGGAGGATCTCCTGCGCCGGCAGGAGACGGAGGTCCGCAAGATCCTGGAGAAGGGCCGAAGGCTTCTGGAAGAGGAAGAGAGGCTTCTCGAGCGTCTGAGCGGTTTTACCAGGGAGGAGGCGAAGGAATACCTCCTCAAGCTCGTGGAGGCCGATGCCGAGAAGCACTTCGCCCAAAGGATCGCGGCGGTGGAGCGGCGCTACCGTCAGGAGGCGGAGAAGTTGGCCAAGGAGATCCTGGCCACCGCGGTGCAGCGCTATGCCGCCGAGTATGCAGAAGAGAACACCGTCTCTACCGTGCCCCTCCCTTCAGAGGAGTTCAAGGGGCGGATCATCGGCCGCGAGGGCCGCAACATCCGCACCTTCGAGGCCCTCACCGGGGTGGACGTTTTGGTGGACGACACCCCGGATGTGGTGGTCCTTTCCTCCTTCAACCCCCTGCGGCGGGAGATCGCCCGGCTCGCCATGGAAAAGCTCATCGAGGACGGCCGAATCCACCCCGCCCGGATCGAGGAAAAGGTGCGGCGGGCCAAGGAAAGGGTGGAGGAGCTCATTCGCGAATATGGGGAGCGGGCCAGCTTCGAGGTAGGGCTGGAGCTTCCCCCGGAGCTCATCATGCTTTTGGGGAGGTTGCATTTCCGTACAAGCTATGGGCAGAACCAACTCCAGCACTCCCTCGAGGTCAGTTATCTTTCCCGCCTCATCGCCGAGGAGCTGGGGGTGGATGCCAACCTGGCCAAGAGGGCGGGGCTCCTCCATGATATCGGCAAGGCGCTGGATCAAGAGGTGGAGGGGTCCCACGCCCTTATCGGGGCGGATTTGGCGCGGCGTTATGGGGAGAAACCCCTGATCGTGAACGCCATCGCCGCGCACCACGAGGAAGTGGAGCCCGCTTCGGTGATCGCCGCTATTGTTCAGGCGGCGGACACCCTTTCCGCTGCCCGCCCCGGGGCCCGGCGGGAGACCTACGAGCGTTACATCCAAAGGCTGAGGGAGTTGGAGGAGCTTTGCCGTGCGTATCCCGAGGTGGGGGAGGCGTACGCCCTGCAGGCGGGACGGGAGGTGCGGGTGGTGGTGCGGCCCGAGCGCACCTCCGATGAGATGGCTTCCAAGTTGGCGTATGATATCGCGCGCCAGATCGAGGAGCAGTTACAATATCCGGGCGAGATAAAGGTCACGGTCATCCGGCAGGTACAATATACGGAGACCGCCAGGTGAAAGGAGGTAGTTGTGAACGTACTGAAGATAGCGGCGACTTCCAATCCCAGTGCAGCAGCGGGAGCCCTGGCCAACACGATCCGCGAGTACGGCGTGGCGGAGCTCCAGGCCATCGGTCCCAAGGCGGTTAACCAGGCGGTGAAATGCATCGCCATCGCCCGGGGCTACATGGCCCCAAGCGGGGTGGATCTCTTTTTCGTCCCCTCCTTCACCGATGTGGAGATAAACGGCGATATGAAGACTGCGCTGCGGTTCACCGTGCGCTCGCGGACGCCCGTGACGAGCCTCAGGCCCCGCACCCGCGGAGGGGGTGCTGGCGCCGTCTGAGCAGGGAAAAACCCGGGCGGCCTCCCTCCTGGCGTGAAGCCCTACGGGCCGTCTACTTGGTAAGCCAGCTTGGGCTCACCGTGTCGTTCGGAGGCCTCTTAGGGTGGGGGATTGGCTTGGGGGTAGAT
>JAGGWU010000002.1 GCA_021163465.1 Candidatus Bipolaricaulota bacterium | reverse complement strand
GGCGGGAAGGGTGTGGGATCGACGGGGTGGGACTCAACCTGTTCTTTTCTCGACCTTCACCGATGATCTGGTTTCGGGGTTCAGGCAGGGAAGGCGTCGGGGATCTCGAGTTCCATCCCAGACGGCACAGCCACGGATATAGCACCGCCCACACGGGCGCCCCTAGGATAAACGCCCTCAACGTATTTCCCTCGACCCCGGACCCACCACCGGCCACCTGAGCCGCCCTGCCACAAAAATTGGCCCCCACATCCCTCGGGGGCCGTGGTGTGATACCGTGCAGTGTTCAGCTCAATTGTTGGAAAGCTGGTATTCCGGTTCGGGGGAGTTTAGGATCACGAGCTTGTTGCATTTGACGCAGCGGCTCGAGATAACGCTCTTGAACGAGTCCACCACCTCTTCGTACTCCGATACCTTGAGGCAATCCCGACAGAGGACCTTCACGTTTCCGGCCTTGGTGCGCACGATCAGCCCAGGTATAGGCTCGCTCACTCCCATCACCTCCTGTCCTAGCGAGGTTCCTCAGGGAATGAAAGCGGCATAATAATTTTACTCGGTTTCGGCCAACCTTACGTGGATACGCTCGCCATCGCGCACGGCGGCGAAGGCTTTGGGATCGCCCAGGATCCTTCCCACGGGATTTACCGGGCTTGCAGGCCGGATCTCGTCCGGACTTCGGGAGGCGGGAGTGGGGCCGAAGAAGATGCACAGGGCACGTCCGGGGGGCCAGTAACTTCATCGTCGTATTGGCCAAGCTGCGGACCGAGGAGGGGAAACTGCAGGGGATCACCCTGTTTGTGGGGTGGGGATCGACCTTGAGGAAAAAAGAGATCCCGGGTTTCTGGTTCTGGCGGGGGAAAGAATCCGAGGCCTCCTGGGCGGAGGTGTTCCGGGACCTGGTTAACCGTGGTGAACGCGGGGATAGAGCTGATGAGGCTCGAGTTGGGAGGGTATTTTCCCGTCGCAGCAGGCCCTGGAAGTGAACCTGTTCATCCAAGTGGTGAACTTATAAGACCGTTGGTTGCGAAGGCCGGTGCCGACGGTAAGGGCCAAGAGCTACGAGCTTGTTTAGGGTAAGTCTCACGAATTGATCGGAATACAGCCGGTAGCTCCTCCGGAACCGCCGAGGACCCTCTCCCGTACCGCCTCCTTCAACGCCAACAAAACCCGTTACGCGTCACGGAATATGGGTCTTGAAGCCCCAAAAGACTTGCGGTAGAAGGAGAGGGCCACGTTCACCTCTCCCTGTAGCGGAACTCCGACCTCGGCCCCTGGGCTGGGGATAATCCCCTTGTCTTCAAGGAGGATCCCGAGGTGTTGTCCTCCCCATGTCCCGAGTCCAGAGAAAAGGCCTCGTGGACGTCCGGCCGCGTCCGCATAATTGGGATAGGTGGGGGTATCCATCGTCGGATATGACCGAGAAAGGGATGTTGCAAAGGAGGTGAAGGGATGCGTATACCGCGATTCCTTTTCCGGGTGAAGAACCGGGAGATAGAGCTGGAGGCGAAGGACCTGGTGGAGGCTTTGGGCATAGACGATATCGAGATCCGCCGGGACGATACCATCGCCGAGGCCTGGTTGGAGGACTACGAAGCGGGCCGTACTATTTACGGATTCGAGGAGATAAAGGAATACTTGGAGAACCTGGTGCGGGGCAAAGGAGGTTAGCCACCGGCGAAAAGGGCCGCGAGCTTGTACAGCCCAAAGGCGAAAAGACCCGCGCTGGTGGGGGTGGCTACCCAACCTATCACAATCTCCAATACCCTCCGGCGGCTGACGGCACGGATCCCTTTGACGATTCCCACCCCCACCACTGCTCCGACCACCGCCTGGGAGGTGGAGACCGGGATGCCCAAGATGGAGAAAAGGTGCACGCCCAAGGCGGCCGCAATTTGAGCAGAGAAGGCACTTAAAGGGTCAAGGACGGTTATGGAGCTGCTCAGGGTTTCCGTCACCCCGCGGCTATAGGTAAGGACCCCGATAGCGATAGCGACGCCACCCAATGTGATCAACCACTTCCCGCTATATCCTAAATTTACCAATGGGCCGATGGTGGTACCTACGTGGTTGGCCCCCAAAGAGAAGGCCATATACGCCACCGATGCAAATACCAATATCCCCATCAAGCGATCCCACAATCCCACGTATCTCACCCGCCACATCACCGAGCTCACGAGTCGATAGATCGCGTAGGATAGCAGCGCCATCAGGAAGGGGTTCAGCACCCAAACCTGCCCGATCTCGAGGAGTTTCTTTGCGTTCACTGGGGAACCGGTGGCCAGGCCAATGCCGGCCACCGCACCCACAATGGCCTGGGTGGTGGAGACGGGGAGCTTCAAGGCGGTGGCCAACGTGACGAAGACACCGGCCGAGATCAGACAGGTCAATACGGCCAACTGTGGCAATTCTCTCTCCACAACCCCTTTCCCCACGGTAGCGGCCACTTCGCTCCCTTGGAGCAGTCCTCCAATGATCACAAATAGCGCGACCAAAAGGATTGCGCCACGATAGGAAAGAAGGCCGGAACCGACGGAGGTACCCACACAATTGGCCGTATCATTGGCCCCGATATTCCACCCCACATAAAACCCGCTTAAGAAAAGCAAAAGGGTCATCATTTCCCTTTATACCAACTCTATATAGCAAGCAGAACTATATAGAGATCTTTGGAGAAATCAAGCGACGATGGTTCTGGGCTCAGGACATGGGTTCATGCCTCAGGCTCGGCTCTGCGCCGGATTCTTAGTGTCTGCACATTCCCGGCCTTTCGCCGAGGCATTCGGGGGAAAGTCACCAAAGGGGCTTCGCGAGTCTTCCGTCAAACGTTCCGCGGGAGCGGCCAACGCCCCTCTTTCATAGATATCCAAGCTGTAACGCCGCGATCATCCCCGCCCCCAAAAGGAACATCACCAATCCGGCCACGAAGTGAAGCGTCCCCAGACGGGCCGACCGCCACCGCTCCGCTCGGGCGGTGGTGGTGAATCCCAGGTGGATCCCGAGGGTGATCAGAAGAAGCGGCAACACGAAAATGAAGTTGTAAAGGAGAAGGTAGAGGACACCCAAAAGGCGGCTCACCCCCACCCCGTGCAATAGCGCCAGGATAGCGAAATAGGGGCCCGAAGAGCAGGGAAGGAGGAAGAAAGAGTCCAACACCCCGACCACGAACGCCCCCGGGATGGTGACGGCGGAGCTGGTGAGCCGCTTCACTACTGGACGCCACCGTTGAGGCACCTCGATGGTAAACCACTTTCCATAAGCGAAGTAATCCTTCATATTCCAAAGGCCCAAAAGGATCGCGAGCGAGGAGACCGCGAGGACGAAGGGGCGTTGCACACCCGCCGACTGGATAGCGGTGAAGATCCCCAGGCCCATGAGGAAGTAGCTTATGTAAATGGCGGCTACGAACGAGAGCCCTACCCACAGCACCTTTCCCCGGCGCCCGGCCACAAGTAAGGTCCCCAAAAGGAGGATCAGCACCGCAAACGTGCATGGATTCACCGAGTCGGCCGCGGCGGCCACAATCAAGGCCGGGATGGTAAGGGTCTCGGCCAACTGCTTGGCCTCTATTCCCTTTATCTTGGAGAGAGGGGAGGGCGCGCCTTCTTCGATGGCGCGGCGGATGGCCTCCTCGAGCATCATATCCTCCGCAGGCCCTACGGCTTCGAAGGGTTCAGGTTCCATTCCGTACACCCTGAGTCCCCCCGCCAGCCCCCCCGTGGCGACGAGGGCATAATCCCCCACGAAAATAAGGGGGGTATGGATTTCTTGGAGGTCTAATTCGATGCCATAGGCCTTCAACAGTTTGGCCAAAAGCCTTTGGGCTTGGGGTTCATCAACTTCGTAATACCGAACTTCCAGTTCCGGATAGCGAGGAAGTATATCCCGCTCTAAGGCCTCTTCGACCCTGGCGCAATGGGAGCAGCCGTGGCGACGGAAAAACAAAAGCTCGGTGCCGGAAACACAAACCGAAACGAGTATCACCGTGAAGAGGGCTGCCAAGGCTTTCCTCATGTTCCCTCCTCGGTTCCCGGAGTTTAACCTGGCATGGAAACGGGGGAGGAGACGCCGGTCCCCTCCCCCGGTGCGACAGGGTTACCCCGATGGAACGATCAGCAAATCGCCGTAACGTTTCCTCCACTGGGAGAGGCCTCCCAGGATGCACCGGGCATCGTATCCTTGGGAGCGGAGGTACTTGGCCGCGGGACAAGATTTGGTCCCGTCCTCGTCCACGCACCAAATGGAGAGCTTGACCCCCTGGGGAAGGCTTCGGGGAAGGTGGTCCACAACCCAACGGGGGAGGGCTCCCGGATCCACGTTGATGGCCCCCGCGAGGTGTCCCGCGGCGAATTCCTCGGGGGAACGGACGTCCAGCATGATAACGTACCGGGAAAGGAGCCCCTGGGGATCCACGGCGTGTTGGCCCGAGCGGGGCTCACCTCTGAACGTGAAAGGCCCTTCTTCCCCGAACTCGATGAAAAGGTTCCCGTAGCGGGATTGCCACTCCACCAGTCCCCCTTTTAGGGCCCGGGCGAACCGATACCCCTTTTGCTCCAACATCGCCGCCGCCTGGAGGGCAATCTCCCCGGCGTTGTCGTAAAGGAAGATCAAGACCTGGGGAGGGAAGGCGGAGATCCTCTGCGAGAGTTCCGGGAAGGGGATGTTGATGGCCCCCAGAAGATGGGCGCGGGCGTATTCCTCGGGAGAGCGCACATCCACCAGGAGGTAGAGGCTATATTGCAGGCTCCACGCCGATCGCTCATGGGGTTCCGCTGGCCGCACGAATCCCACCAGGGCCAAGATCACCACCGGGTTTTCGGGATCGTTGGTGTAGACCCGGATTTCTTCGCGTACGTACCTCCCACCGAATCCAGTGGAATCGAAGGTGGCCGACAACTCCACGGACTCGCCCGGAAGCAACACCTCTTTGGGCAAAGCAGCTACGGTGCAACCGCAACTCGAGTAGGGCCTACGGGTGAAAACCAAAGGATCGGTTCCCTCGTTACGGATCACGAAGGCATGGGTCACTATTAAGCCTTCCTTTATCTCGCCGAAATCGTAAACCGCTTGGTCCACCACGATCTTGGGCGCTGCCGTAGCCAGCGCTGGCATAATGAGAAGGAACATCGCGAACGCATACCGCATCCCAGCTCACCTCTCCTTTCCCGGAGTGATTTTTCCAAATTTTACAGCACAAAGGGAGCACCGGTTCCCCACGCCGGCTCACTCGCGCCGCCCGAACGTGGGCCAATTGCCGCCCATCGGTTGGGGATTTTATAATCCACTCCTGGAGGTGAAGGATGCGTATCCTCAAGTATGCGGCGTTGGGCTTGCTCCTTGTCCTTTCCCTCCTTTTCGTCGGTTGCGGCGGGGGCTGTCCTTACTGCTCTTGAAACCAAGGCCGTTCTGGCGCAGGATAACCCTAGGAAACCCTCGGATCCGGGGTGAGGAACGATGCAGAAGGGGACTTACCGGGTGAAGACCGGTTTTGCCGAGATGTTCAAAGGCGGGGTGATTATGGACGTGACCACCCCCGAGCAGGCGGAGATTGCCGAGGCCGCCGGGGCGGTGGCGGTCATGGCCCTGGAGCGGGTCCCCGCCGATATCCGCAAACAGGGCGGCGTCGCCCGCATGGCCGACCCAAAGCGCATAAAGGAGATCATGGAGGCGGTCTCCATCCCCGTTATGGCCAAGTGCCGCATCGGCCACATCGCCGAGGCCAGGATCCTGGAAGCCCTGGGGGTGGATTTCATCGATGAGTCCGAGGTCCTGACCCCCGCCGATCCCTTTAACCACATCGATAAGTGGCAATTCAAGGTTCCTTTCGTCTGTGGCTGCCGGGACCTCGGCGAGGCGGCCCGAAGGATCGCCGAAGGCGCGGCGATGATCCGCACGAAAGGTGAGGCCGGCACCGGAAACGTCGTTGAGGCCGTACGTCACATGCGCATCCTCAACGACCAGATCCGCCGCCTCCGGGACATGTCCCGGGCGGAGCTCGTCTCCTACGCCAAGGAGCTTGGGGCCCCGGTGGAGGTGTTGGAGATGATCCAGGAGCTGGGGAGGCTTCCGGTGGTGAACTTCGCCGCCGGGGGTATCGCCACCCCTGCCGATGCCGCCCTGATGCGGATGCTGGGGGCCGATGGGGTATTCGTGGGAAGCGGTATCTTCAAGTCCGAGAACCCCGAGAAGCGGGCCCGGGCCATCGTCCTCGCCACGGCCCACTACGACGATCCTGAGCTCCTGGCCGAGGTCTCCGAGGACCTCGGGGAGGCCATGCCTGGAGTGGCCATCGAGGAAATCCCGCAGGAGCAGCTGATGCAGTACCGATGAAGATCGGGGTCGTCGCCGTCCAGGGGGATGTGCGGGAGCACCTCCGGGCGCTGAAGCGGTTGGGCGCCGAAGCGATCCCCGTGCTCAAGCCCGCCCACCTGGAGGGGATTTCGGGCCTTGTCTTCCCCGGGGGAGAAAGCACGGCCATCTGGAGGCTTCTGAAATGGTCAGGCTTGGTGGAACCTATCGAGGAGCTCCACCGGGAGGGTCTCCCCATGTTCGGGACCTGTGCTGGGATGGTGCTCTTGGCCAAGGAGGTCGTCAACTGGCCCGAGCGGTTCTTCGGGTTCATCGACATCGCGGTGGAGCGCAACGCCTCCGGTCGTCAGGTGGATTCCTTTGAGACCGAACTCGAGGTCAAAGGGATCGGGAGGGTACCCGCGGTCTTCATCCGGGCGCCCTATATCCGCCGTGTCGGTTCTGGAGTGGAGGTGTTGGCGGAGTACCAAGGAAACCCGGTGATGGCCCGGGAAGGGAAGGTACTCGTCGTGAGCTTCCATCCGGAGCTTACCGACGACCTGCGTGTCTACGAGTTTTTCCTTAAAATGTGCCAGGAAGACCACGGAAACCACGGAAAGGGGTGAGGCATGGTAAGGATAGCGATCAACGGCTTCGGAAGGATCGGAAGGGTCTTCACGCGGATCGCTGCTGTGGATCCCGAAATCGAGATCGTGGCCATAAACGACCTCTTCTTCCAGAAGCTGGGAACAGAGTGGGCGAGACATCTGCTCAAGTGGGATACCGTTTACCACCGTTACGAGCTGGACGTGGAGCTCCAGGAGGATGGGAAGGTGTTGGCTATTGGCGACCGCCAGAGGCCCAAACTCCTGGCGGAGCCCGATCCGGCCAAGCTCCCCTGGAGGGACCTGGGGGTGGACGTTGTGATCGAGGCCACAGGCGTCTTCCGTGATCCCGACAAGGCCAAGGCCCACCTGGACGCCGGGGCGAGGAAGGTCCTCATCACCGCCCCACCCCGGGGGGAGAGGGCGAAAGAGGTCCTCCAGATCCTGTGGAGGGTGAACGAGGACCAGTATATCGAGCGAGGCAAACCCGATATCGTCTCCGCTGCCTCCTGCACCACCAACTCTCTGGGCCCGGTAGTGAAGGTCCTGCGCGATGCCTTCGGCCTCGAGAACGGCTTCCTCACCACAGTGCACGGTTACACCAACGACCAGCGGATCGTGGACGCCGCCCACAAGGACCTCGCCCGGGCCCGGGCCGCGGCGGCGAACATCATCCCCACCTCCACCGGCGCCGCCCGGGCCATCCCTGCCATCTTCCCGGAGCTCGAGGGCAGGATGGACGGGATAGCCATGCGGGTCCCGGTGCCTTGTGGCTCCGTCTCCGACTTCACTGCCACCTTGAAGCGGGAGGCGACGGTCGAGGAGGTCAACGACGCTTTTAGGAAGGCGGCGCAGACTCCCCTGGGTGAGGTGATGGCGGTGGTGGAGGAGCCCATCGTCTCCTCCGACGTCCTCGGGGAGTCCCACTCCGCGGTGGTGGCGCTGGCCTACACCATGGTCCTCCCGGAGAACCGGGAGCGCAAATCCGGTCGGGTGGTGAAGGTTCTCTCCTTCTACGATAACGAGTGGGGCTACTGCTGCCGGCTCCTCGATGTGGCGAAGTTCATCGTGAAGTGAGATGTTGAGGGCGGCGGGTAGGGGGTTGTTGGCACTCCTCTACCCGCCGCGTTGTTTTCTCTGTGGCAGGGAG
>JAGGWU010000126.1 GCA_021163465.1 Candidatus Bipolaricaulota bacterium | reverse complement strand
GTTCAGGTTCGCGCCGCAATGGGGACAGATCCCCTTACAGTCGGGCTTGCACAGGGGCTTCCGCTCGATGGCCAGCCTCACCCCGTTCTCGATGTAGGGCCTGAGTTCCAGGTACTGCATCCCCGGTGGAACCTCGTCGATGGGCACCTCCAGGAACTCGTCCTTGTCGAAGTGCTCGAGGATATCCACCAGGCACCGGGAGCAGCTCCGGTGGATCACGCCGCGCACATGGAGGAAGAGGTAGATGTGGTCGTCCTGGTAGAAGGCCGAACCATTCGCTTCCACAGGTCCCTCCAAGTGCAAGGTCTCGTCGTACCACCGGATGGTGCCCAGGTCCTCCTCTCCCGAGAAGAGGACAGGTCTCCCCGGGTTGGCCCACACCTGTTTGAGCTCGAGCCTCATGGCAGCCTCCTTCTCCCGCGACAAACCCGCGGGATCGCCGCCTAAACTTTGCGCCATCCCCCCCGCACGTCAAGGCCTCCCGTCTCCCCGAGGGGTGCGGTGAAGGCCCGTGTTCCAACGGGTACAATGCGGCAAGAAAAAGGAGGCCAAATGGGTCTTTGGATCGGCATCGGCGTCGCCGCGGTGGTGGTACTATGGTTGATTCTGACCTACAACCGCCTCATCCGGCTCTCGGTCCGGGCGGACGAGGCGTGGCGCAACATCGACACGCTCCTCCGCCAGCGGGCCGATCTCATACCCAACCTGGTGGAGACGGTGAAGGGGTACGCCTCCCACGAGCGGGAGATCTTCGAGCGCGTGGCCGAGGCCCGCTCCGCCTCCCTCAAGGCCCGCTCTCCCCGGGAGCAAGGGGAAGCGGACAACTTCCTCGCCGAGACCCTCAAGTCGCTGTTCGCGGTGGTGGAGAATTACCCCGAGCTCAAGGCCAACGAGAAC
Organism: Candidatus Bipolaricaulota bacterium; assembly: GCA_021163465.1. GTDB lineage: Bacteria > Bipolaricaulota > Bipolaricaulia > Bipolaricaulales > Bipolaricaulaceae > UBA3571. The sequence continues at coordinate 1,846 of JAGGWU010000126.1, read as the reverse complement.
TTTATGGCTCTCCAGAGAAGCCTGGAGGAGCTGGAGGAGAAGATCGCCCGCTCCCGCCGTTATTACAACGCTGTAGTGCGCGACCTCAACACCGCCATCCGTTCCTTCCCCACCAACGTGGTGGCCGGGCTCTTCGGGATCCGGGAGCGGGAGTTCTACGAGCTCCCCTCCGAGGCCCTGCGGGAACCGCCCAAGGTGAGCTTCACGGGATGAGGCGCTCGACGTTCTTCCTGACCCTCCTTTTCCTCGGCATAACCTCGACCCTCTTGGGCGAGGAAATTCGGGACTACCGAGTGATCCTCGGACTCGGGTCCGATGCGTCTCTGTCGGTGACGGAGAGGATCACGGTTTTCTTCGACTTTCCCCGCCACGGGATCATCCGGGAGATCCCCTACTCCTACCGCCTCTCCACCGGCGAGGGGTTCAAGCTCCGGATCGCGGTGGAGGAGGTGCGGGCGGACGGCGATCCCGTACCGGTATCGATCCGCCGGGCCGGGGGGAAGTTGGTGCTCAAGATCGGCGACCCGAGCCGGTACGTAGAGGGGACGGTGACGTACCTCATCCGCTATCGCGTCCGGCGGGCCCTGCGTGCCTACGGGGACGAGGTGGAACTCTACTGGAACGCCATCGGCACTGACTGGACCATGCCCATCGCCCACGCCGAGGTATGGATACGGTTCCCGGAGTCCATACCCCGGGATGCGATCCGGTTCGTGGGTTACCAGGGGGGATACGGCTCCCGGGAACCCCTGGACCTCTCGTTTGCGGACGGGGAACTACGGGGGGAGGCGGAAGACCTTGGTCCCGGCGAGGGGCTCACCGTGGCGGTGCGCTTTCCTAAAGGCTACGTTACCCTTCCCGGGTTCGGACAAGAGTTCCTCTGGTTCCTCGCCGATAACGCCTACGCCGGGATCCCCCTGGCCACCCTGATCGCCATGTTCGGGATCTGGTGGGTCAAGGGCCGGGACCCTCGGAAGGGGACCATTCCCGTGGAGTACGGGCCGCCCAAAGGGGTGGGGCCAGCGGCGGCCGGGGTCCTGGTGGATGACCGGTTCGACCCGCGGGACCTGGCGGCGGGGATCCTCTCCTTGGCGGTCAAGGGATACCTGAAGATCGTCGAAATCGGGGAAGGGAACGAACCGGAGGATTACGAGCTCCGCCGCCTCGAAGGATCAAGAGAGCTCACCCCATTTGAGGAGGCCCTCTTGGAGGCGCTTTTCCGGGGAAAGGGGGATACGGTCAGACTTTCCGCTCTCAAGTACGAGTTCTACCAAGAGGCCGCGGGGCTTGCGGCCAAGCTCTATATGGAACTCACCGAACGGGGCCTTTATCCGGCCAATCCCGATCGGGTACGGAGCTTTTACCGAACGCTGGGGATCGGGATCGCCGTTTTAGGGGCGATATTGGGGGTATGGCAGGGGTCGCTTTATTTGGGCCTTGCGGTGGGGCTTTCAGGCGCGATCGTGCTCCTTTTCGCACCGTATATGCCGCGGAAGACCCGCAAGGGCATGGAGGCCTTGCGGGCGGTCCTGGGCCTCGAGGAGTACATCCGGCGGGCGGAGAAGCCCTATTTGGAGTTCGCCGCGGCGGAGGAACACTTCGAGTCATTGCTTCCCTACGCCATGGCCTTCGGGTTGGTGGAGCGCTGGACCAGGAAGTTCGAAGGGCTCCTTAAGGCCCCGCCAACTTGGTACGAGGGCCGATTCCCCACCTACAGCCCTTACCTTTTCGGGGCGAGGTTGTTTATCTTCCAGCGGGCCGCCCATGCCGTGGCCACCTCCGCTCCCCGCTCCGCCGGCGGCTGGCGTGGGGGCTCGGGCTTCGGCGGCGGGGGATTCTCCGGAGG
>JAGGWU010000039.1 GCA_021163465.1 Candidatus Bipolaricaulota bacterium | reverse complement strand
GATCTATTTCCACGCTGCCGAAGCCCGTTACAAAAAATCTTGGGTTAATCTCGAGCTTCCCCTATCCGGGGAAGAGGGTTCTTTCCGCCTCGGTCTTAACCATTGGTCCCGGGAGGAGGATTATTCCTCCAGCGATGTGAAAAAGTTTGGGCCATGGCCCTGCACCGCCACTATACCTTGGGATCAAGCTTGGAAGTACTTCGGGGCGGAGGTTTCCGTGGAAGGGCCAGTGGTGGGATATCGCTGCTCCGACTATCTCAAGCTCAACATCGGGCGGGATTACCCAAATCCGGACCGGTTTGAGGTTATATATCCCGCCAGAATGCGTGGAGGTCTTCGAGACGGCGTTCGGGAAAGACTTTTGGAAAGATTGGGCGGCCCGAGAGCAGGTAATTTGTGTGAGCGGTACCATCGAAGGCTACCGCTGGAACTATGGGGGGCCGAGGGGCGAGGGGTATTCGGTAGCGCAAATTGAGCTTACCGATCCCGCGGCCCTCTCCATCGGACCTTGCGGTGGAATCAAACCACCTCTGGGATGTCCCAGCAAGGTGGTTCGCTGGTTCGAAGCCCACATGCACGATGGGGAAACGCTATGGATTCAAGGTCCGGTGGTTAGCATCTCCGGTCCTGGCACCTATTGGGGCCATCCCGGTACCTACCGGGTGCGCATAGGGGGAAGCAGCGCTGCGGACAACCGCGTGGAAGTGATCATGACCGCGGATCCGGGTTGGTCCACCGAACCCTATGCGTTCGACAGGGTTGTGTGCGTGCATGGTACCGTCACCGTGGAAGGAGATGTCGCCGTAATCCACCCGGCGGATCTCGTCGAAGCGAAAGAAGGTCCTTGTTGTACTTTGGCCCCCACCCCGTTTATCAACGCCCGGCTTCAGCTGAAAGACGATCCCCTTACGCTTACGTTGGACTTCGGCGATTGCTGCACCGGGCTCGGCTTCCGTCGAGCTGAAGTCGAACTCGAGAGTCTCTCGGTGTGCTGCGACCTCGTCCTCGACGCAGGGATCTTCTTTAGCAAACGTTATGGTTTAGAGGAGGTTTCCATTAAATTGATGGGAATAACGTTTGCCTGTTGTGACGTAGCCCTTGAAGCGGAACTGAACTTCAACGTTTATGGGAAGACGGTGTCCGTGAAACCAGTGTGGGAGGGATTTGCCACTGCTTGCCTCGAGATTTACGGCGACGTGCAATGGAGCGATCAGATCCTGGACGGGTTCGAACTTTATGGTTTCTCGATAGAGTGCCGGCTTGACTCGTTCAGAGTTCGCAGCGTCACCGCGTTCGAACCCGATGCGGTGGAGGATTTAACCGATGTCTCCTTCTACAGCGGGGAATGGGAGTACCTCGGGCTCGAGTACGTCGGGAGTAGCTGTTGCGGCGAGCTCACCTTCACCAGCGAGTTCTGGTCCGGCGACGAGGGTTTCCTCTTCGATCTCCAGCGCGTTCGGTTCAAGCTAGAGGCCCCAATTTATGAGGGTTTCACCGCCATTGTAAAAGGTCAGTGGGATTTCTCCGACCCCATACCATTGGATTGGTTTGATATCGGCATGAAAATCGAATTTTGATCTCAGCGATGTCGAGAAGCGGTAGCTGCAGTACCCGCCGCTTGTTTATTCTTTCCTGAGCCCCCGCACCGTCCGAAGGTTGACCACATCGGCATCCTCGCCGGCAAGCTCCCCTTTGGGGGTCTCCAGGATGAACGGGAGCTCCCGCAAACACGGATGGTTCACCACAAGCCTCATCCCCTCGAGGCCGATCTCCCCCCGGCCGATGTGGGCGTGGCGGTCCCTGTTGGAACCGAAGGGATAGGCGGAGTCGTTCAGGTGCACAAGCCATAGTCTCCTGAGGCCTACAGTACGATCGAGTTCCCGCAGCGTCGCCTCCAGGCCCTCCGGAGTCCGGAGTTCATACCCGGAGGCGAAGGCGTGGCATGTGTCGAAGCAGATCCCCAGGCGCTCGTCACCCCCCGCCTCCTCGATGATCTCCGCCAGCTCTTCGAACCTCTTGCCCACCGTGTCCCCGGCCCCCGCGGTGAGCTCCAACAGCAAGCGCACCCTGTGCCTATGCCATTCAGGGGAATCCTGCAGCCGCCGGAGGGCCTCGGCGACCCGGGCGATCCCCCGCTCCGTCCCGGCCCCTTTATGGGAGCCGAGATGCGTCACCACATCCGGAATCCCGAGTACTCCCGCCCGTCGCACTTCCTCCCGCAGCGAGGCGAGCGACCTCTCCCAAAGCTCCTCGTCCGGACTCGCCAGGTTCAGAAGATAAGAGGTGTGGATCACGGTATACTCCACATCGGAGTCCTCCCAGCGTTTCCTAAAGGCCTCCGCCTCTTCCGGATTCAGGGGCTTCATCCTCCAGGAGCGGGCTGAGTGGGAGAAGACCTGTACCGCGTTTATTCCCAACGCCTTCGCCCCATCGATCACCGCCGGGAACCCCTTCCCGATCGAGAGATGGCATCCGAGCAAGAACTTCGGTTTCCGCATGGAATTTCCCCGGCCACTTTTTGGGCCTGCGCCCCTTTGGGAAAGTCGCTGGGCGGCAACGACGGGAATTACCTCAATAGGGTGATGATGGACACGATCACGCCCGTCTGGACCACAAGGGGACCCGCCACCCACTTGACAATGCTGGCCTTGGTACGCTCGATCTCTTTCTGCAACGAGAGCTTTACCTCTTCGATTTCTTTCTGCAACGAAAGCCGAACTTCTTCGACCTCCTTCTGGAGGGTGAGCTTGGTTATCTCGAGCTCGCCTTTGGTGGCAAGGGGCTTGAGGTCGTCCTTCGTGGCGAGGGCCTGTAGGTCGCTTTTGGTGGCCACCCCGAAGATATGGCGCTCCAACTCCTCGACCACCTCGGCGAGGACCCGCGCCTTCTTTTCGTCGTCCTTGAACGCCTCGTAAACCCGCGCCGCCAACTTCATCGCGATTTAGGTTAGCGCCAATAAACCGCAGCGACAACCCACAGACCGTCGGAAGGTGGACGTCGGGGGCAAGCCCCGACGCTACAGAAAGACGTCGGGGGCAAGCCCCGACGCTACAAAAGGACAAGTCCGTCACGCGTCACCCGTTACGCATCACGGGTTTTTTTATGCATTGCGGCCGCAGCAATGCTTGTACTTCTTCCCCGACCCACACGGGCAGGGATCGTTACGCCCCACCTTTTTCGATGACGCGTGACGCGTGGCGCGTGACGGAGCCGCAGAACCCTTGGGGGCTGTAGTGGATGCCACCGGTTGGGGAACCGGAGGCCGTGCCGCCCGCCCTTGCACCCGCCTCCCCGGCACCGGGGGCGCCTCCCGGATCACCAGCCTCGGCGAAAGCAGGAACCGCACCACCTGTTCCTCCGTCCGCAGGATCATCTCCTGGAAGAGGCGGTGGGCCTCCCGCTTGAACTCGATCAGGGGGTCCCTTCCCCCGTACGCCCGCAGGTATATCCCCTCGCGCAGGTCATCGAGCTCTAGGAGGTGCTGGCGCCAGTTCTCGTCCACCGTGCGCAAGATCACGATCCGGGCCAAGGTGGGGAAGTGGGGCGCGAGCCGCTCCCTTTGCGCCTCGAGTTGCGAAAGCAGAAGCTCCCTCACCCGCTCCACGAGCTCCTCATAATCCCCGAGGCGCCGCAACTCTTCCTTGGTCGGCGGTGACGCTAGCACTTGGGATAGCTCCGCGGTTAATCCCTTTAGATCCCATTCGCTCGGGTCGGCGTTCTTCTGGGCGTGGCGGGAGCAGACGATCTCCGCGTACTCGGAAACGATCTCCTCCAGGTACTGGAAAAGCTCGGTGTTGTCCGGCTCCTCGCCGGGGGCGGGAAGCAGGAACCGCTCCCGGATGGCGTAGATGGCTTCCCTTTGTTTTGCCATGATCTCATCGTACTCCAGGAGCCTTTTCCGGATCTCGAAGTTCCGCTCCTCCACGCGTTTCTGGGCCCGGCGGATGGCGGAGGTGAGGAGCTCGTGCTCGATGGCCTCGCCTTCCTTTATCCCCAGGCGATCCATGAGGTTCGCCAGCCGCTCTCCGCCGAAGATGCGTAAAAGGTCGTCCTCGAGGGACAGGAAGAATTGGGCCGAGCCCGGATCCCCCTGGCGGCCGGCGCGGCCCGCCAGCTGGTCGTCGATCCGGCGCGCCTCGTGGCGCTGGCAGCCGATCACATGGAGCCCCCCTTTGTAGATCTTGTCACGCCACTCTTCCTCCCGGAACGGCCTCCCCGTCTCCTGGCACCACTTCTTTATCTGGGAGAGGACCCAGCGGCCGTAAGGGGTGTCGGGATCGACCTTCTTGACGATCTTCTTCCTTTCTTCCTCGGCTTCTTTCTTGTACTTCTCAAGGAGCTCCCTGTACTTCTCCGGTTCCTCGTTCGGATCGACCTCTTGGCGGGCGCGGTACTCGGGGTTCCCCCCCAGGAGGATGTCCGTTCCGCGGCCGGCCATGTTGGTAGCGATGGTGATGGCCCCCAAGCGGCCCGCCTGGGCCACGATCATCGCCTCCTTCTCGTGGTATTTGGCGTTCAGGACATGATGGGGGAGCTTCCGCTTCTTCAGGAGCTTGGAGAGGTACTCCGAGTCCTCGATGGAGGTGGTCCCGATGAGGACCGG
>JAGGWU010000011.1 GCA_021163465.1 Candidatus Bipolaricaulota bacterium | reverse complement strand
CGCCCATGGAGTATCTTACAAGTGAGGGGTTTGTCCCCAAAACGTTAGCCGAAATTGGCCCCAAAAGTGGTTCCGTTCCAGGGGCGCATATCCCTCGTTTTTTAACAGGGTTTGTTGACGAAATTTTGTCCTACAATTATAATATTCTGAGGGTCGGACCAAATGGACTTCCAAGGCGCCCTGTCAATTCGCAGCTCGGCTGAGGCTATCGTTGCCTGGATCCAGGAGATGATCCTCCGAGGAGAGCTCAAGCCGGGCGATCGCCTCCCCAACGAACCGGAGCTCGCACGGATGTTCGGGGTAAGTCGCGGCGCGCTGCGGGAGGCATTGGCCGTGTTGAAGGCGAAAGGCATCATCGAACGCCGCCCGGGAAAGGGTACCTACATTCGCCGCATCAACCGCGCCGAACTCTTGGGCTCCCTGGCTACCAAGAAACGGGACGAAGATCTTTTCCTGGATCTCCTCGAGGTCCGGGAGCTCGTGGAAAGCAAGGTGGTGGAGCTCGCCATTCAGCGCGCCACCGCTAAGGACCTGGAGAAAATAGAAACCGCGCTTCGCCTTCTCCCGAGTACCCCTTCCAACAACGCTTCGCCCTTGGAGGCGGACCTTGAGTTCCACCTATCCTTAGCCTTAGCAGCCCACAACGAGATCCTCTTTCGCCTGGCCCGTACCGTAAACGAGCTCCTCCAGGATGTTCGCGAACGCACCCTCCTGCAGCCCGGACGGTTGGCCGAGTGCCAGCGGGAACACGAGGCCATCTTTGCCGCCATCCGGGCCCGGGACCTCCCCCGCGCCCTTGCCGCGCTCAAGACCCACCTGGATCAGGTACGAAAGGAGGTGATAACGGGATAAATTCCCCAATCAAAACACATCCGAGTTCGAAAGGAGGGGTTGAGGTATGTGGAGAATTCTGGCTTCAGCGGTGTTGGTTATCGGGATCGTGGGTTCCGCCTTGGGGGCGGATGCCGTCAAGATCGGCGTGGTGATGAACCTGACCGGCCCTTGGGCCTCCATCGACGGGCCTGCCTGGAATGGGATCCAGTTGGCGATAGATCAGATAAACGCCGCCGGGGGAATCTTGGGGCAGCCAATAGAGGCGATCTGTATCGATACTAAGGCGGACGAGGCAGAGACCGTCGCAGCCATCACCCGGTTAGCCGAAACAGAGAAGGTCTCGGCCATCCTTGGCTACTGCGACACCCACTGGGTATTGACCGGTGCCCCCATCGCCGCGGAGTACGGCATCCCCTTCATCACCCCCGGCGCCACCCACCCACGGATCCCAGAGCGCACCGGGGCGTGGCTGGCCTGCTTCGGCGATAACGCTCAGGCCGCGGCCATGGCAGAGTACGCTTACAAGGTCCTCGGCCTGCGCAAGGTGGCGGTTTGGGTGGATACCGCCTGTGACTTCTCTGTCGCCGTGTGCACCTACTTCGAGGACACCTGGAAGCATCTGGGCGGCGAGGTGGTATACGAAGATTACTTCGAAACCAACTGGACGGACTTCTCCGCTCTGGTTTCCCGGCTCAAGGCCTACCAAGATGAGGGCAAAGTAGATTGCGTTTATATCGGCGCCATCCCGGGGAACGTGGGCCTGATCGTGAAACAGCTCCGCGAGGGCGGGGTGATCCTCCCCATCCTAGGCGAGGACGGCTTCGACACCCCCCTCCTCGTGGAGGTGGGTGGCCTCTACGCCGAAGGAGTGCTCTTCGCCACCCACGTCTCCCTGGATAGCCCCGACCCAAAGGTCCAGGAGTTCGTAGCCGCCTACACCGAGAAGTTCGGCCGCCGCCCTGAGAACGCCTTCGCCGCCCTGGGCTACGACGCCATGATGCTTGTAGCCGAGGCCATCAAGGTGGCAGGCTCCGCCGATCCGGCGGCCATCGAGGAGGGGCTCGCTCAGATCAAGGCCTTCTCCGGCGTAACCGGCACCATCACCTACCCCGAGGGTAGCAAGGTGCCGGATAAGTCGGTGGCTATCCTGATCGTGATCGGCGGGAAGTTCCGGACCCTGACCACCTTCGCGCCTGAGTACCTCCCGCCGCCGGAGATCGCCAAGTGAACCGGATCGCCAGGGGAGGTCCCAGAAAGGGGCCTCCCCTCTTCCTTAGGGTTAAATGGGCGGGGAAGCGCTGTTGCGGGTAGAGGGCTTGAGCAAGGCCTTCGGCGGGCTTTGGGCGGTGCGCGATTACCACCTTTCCTTGCCGGAGGGCTCTATCTACGGCCTCATCGGGCCTAACGGGGCCGGGAAGACCACCGTCTTCAACCTGATCACTGGATTCCTCAAGCCCAATAAAGGAAGGATCGTTTTCGCCGGCACTGATATCACCGGGTGGCGCCCGGATAAGGTGGCGTACCTGGGGATCGCCCGCACCTTTCAGATCCTCCAACTTTATCGGGCCCTAACGGTGGAGATGAATTTGAAGATTGCCCACCACAAGCACACCCATTACGGACTCCTTTCGGCCCTCACGGGGTTCCCCGGCTATCGCCGCCAGGAGCGGGAGGTCAGGGATCGAGTGGGGGAGTTGCTGGAGCTATTCGGCCTGGCACGGTACCGCCGCGCCCGCGCGGGAACGTTGCCCTATGGCTTGCAACGCAAGCTGGACATCGCGTGTGCCCTCGCCACCGAGCCCCGGCTTCTCCTTTTAGACGAGCCCTCCTGCGGCATGAACCCCCGGGAAGCCGAAGGCCTGGCCGGGCTCATCCGTGAGGTGAAGGAACGCTTCTCCCTCACCTTGGTGGTGGTGGAGCATCGGATGCCGTTCATCATGGGACTTGCCCAGCGGATCCAGGTCCTGGATCACGGGGTGCTGATCGCCGAGGGGACCCCCGAGGAGGTGCGCAACGACCCCAAGGTGATCGAGGCCTACTTGGGGGTGGAGGATGCCGTTGCTTGAGGTGGAACACATACATGTTTATTACGGGGTGATTCCAGCGCTGCTGGATGTTTCCCTCTCGGTAGACGAGGGCCAGATCGTCGCTTTGGTAGGCGCTAACGGGGCGGGGAAGAGCACAACCCTTAAAACCATCGCCGGGGTCATCCGTCCCAGAGAGGGGCAAATCCGGTTCCAGGATCGGGACATTACCCGGCTTGGCGCCGATCGGCGTGTGAGGCTTGGGATAGCTCTGGTACCAGAGGGGAGACAAATCTTTAGCACCCTCTCAGTGAAAGAGAACCTCGTTTTGGGGGCCTATCACCGGCGTGACCAGGAGGTGAAAAAAGACCTGGAGTGGATCTACAACCTCTTCCCTATCCTGCGGGAGCGCATGCACCAAGTGGCGGGCACCATGAGTGGCGGGGAGCAGCAGATGTTGGCCTTTGGGAGAGCCTTGATGTCACGGCCCAAGCTCCTCCTTTTGGACGAGCCGTCTCTCGGCCTAGCACCACTGGTTGTGCGGGATATCTATGAAGTGATCCAAAAAATCCGTGAGGCAGGCATCACCATCTTCCTCGTGGAGCAGAACGTGAACATGGCCATGCGTGTGGCCGATTACATGTACGTGATGGAGG
>JAGGWU010000023.1 GCA_021163465.1 Candidatus Bipolaricaulota bacterium | reverse complement strand
GAAGGGGAGGCAGGGCTGTGGTGAGGGCGGTGCTGTACATGGCAACGTTGGCGGCGACCAAATGGAATCCTATCCGTGGTTAATCCGGGCGAGAAGGCCGGTGAAGGTGGCGTTGGTGGCCTGCATGGGGAAGCTTCTTGTGGTCCTGAACGCCATCGTTAGAGATGGAGGGCCATGGCGCTATAGCCCTGCTTCCCCTTGACCCACAACACAGTTGCTCGTGTCCCGGGCTCAGCATAGTAGACACCTCCTGGGGTGTTGTCATATTCCTTCAGGGAGGGGCGAATGACCATTGACGGGAAGCGCGTAGCCGAGGAGATCCAGGAGCAAGTACGCTTGGAAGCGGAAGGGTTGCGCAGACAAGGGGTGGAACCCACGCTGGCCCCGGTTTTGGTGGGGGAGAACCCAGGGGCCAAGGTTTATTTTCGCACCAAGCGGCGGCTGGCCGAAAAGCTGGGGATCCGCTTTCGGGGCGTAGAGCTTCCAGCGGATATCTCCCAAGAGGAACTCGTACGCACACTTCGAGAGCTCGGGCAGGATAAAAACGTGCACGGACTGTCCGTCGAGCTTCCCTTACCGAAGCAGCTCGACTTCCATAGGATCGCTCAGGAGATCCGCCCGGAAAAGGATGTCGACTGTATCCATCCCAAGAACCTGGGAAAGCTCCTGTTCGGCGGTGCGGCCTCGAGCACTTACACTGAGCTGCGAGCACGGGAAGACATGTTCTTCCCAACAACCGCCCAGGCGGTGATGGAGCTCCTCCGAGCCTATAAGGTGTCCCTTGCCGGCAAGGAAGCGGTGGTTGTAGGCGGGGGGACGGTAGGCCTTCCCCTTTCCGTCCTGCTTTTGCGGGAAGGGCTCTCCACGGTCACCGTCTGCGATCGCAACACCCCTGACCTTGGGGCGGTCACCAAACGGGCGGATGTCTTATGCGTCGCGGTCGGGCGGCCCAAGTTCATCAGGGGAGATATGATTAAAAAGGGAGCGGTGGTGATCGACGTAGGGATCAATTCCACTCCGGATGGGATCGTCGGGGATGTCGACTTCGACAGTGCCAAGGAGGTGGCGAGTTACATCACCCCGGTCCCTGGCGGTGTTGGCCCGGTGACCACGGCGTTGATCATGGCCCATACCGTCCAGGCAGCGAAGGGGCTGATCAATGCCTAAACTCAGAGGACCGAGCTGGTATTCCCGAAAGAAAGCATTCGCCGATATTTGGGCTACGGCGAACGCAGCATCTCCCTTTTTCTTCAAGTCGATGTGGCGCGGAAGTTGATCCGACCAAAGGCCGTTTGTGAGATCTACGCCCGCGATGAAAAGGATCATGAAAGGAGAACTCCGGCTGAGTTTCAGGAAACTGGGGCACCTCCTCAAGGCCAAGGGGATTATGGCGGGGATCAAGCTCCACCAGAGCCCCCTCCCACCGGTTGTTGTGGTGGATGAGAGTTGGGTGAGGGTGGGGGAAAGGGGGCTTGGATCTATGTGGCCCTGGATCCCCGCACCCTTCTTTGTGAGGGACGAAGCCAACACCAACGCCTTCTTGGAGCATCTGGTGGAAGCGTATGGGGAATGGCCGAAGCTTGTGATCACCGAAACCTCGCCGCCACGTTCCCCCGAATCCCCCTCCTCGCGGAGGGGAAGCTCCTCGGGGATGGGGACCCCCGGGCGGTGTTTGCCCGGGAGAACATTCGCCGGGCCTTCGGTGTGGAGGCGGAGGTAGGGATCGATCCCCGAACCCGTGCGATAGCCGTTCGTTACCTCCTCCCGGGGGACGGGGGCCAAGGGGCCCGCGACCGCCGGGAGGACCGGCCCTTTCGCCATGCTATCGGGAAAAAGCCGGATATATTTGAGGCGGAATGATAGGGACCTGGATCAACATGGGCACGGTGCTTGTGGGAGGGACGGTGGGCCTTTTGGTGGGGGAGCGGCTCCCGGAAAGGGTGCGCAAGGCGGCTACCGGGGGCGTGGGGCTCGTTACCATGATCCTTGGGTTTCGGATGGTCTTGGAGTCCAGGGACGTGCTGCCATTGCTTCTTGCGGTGATCCTGGGGGGATGCGTGGGCTCTTGGCTGCGGCTGGAGGAGCGGTTGGAACGGGGAAGCAAGCGGGTGGAGCGGTGGTTCCGGGGATATCCGTTGGCCGAGGGGTTCCTCACCGCAAGCCTCCTCTTTTGTGTTGGACCGATGACCCTCCTCGGGGCCTTGCGCGATGGGATGTTCGGCGATTGGTCGATACTCGGGGCCAAAGCCGTCCTGGACGGGATCTCCTCCGTGGCCTTGGCGGCGGCCTTGGGGCCGGGAGTGCTCCTTTCCCCGGCGGTCCTTTTGGTGTATCAGGGAGGGATCACCCTGGTGGGGCGGTTTTTGGTCGCGAATGTGGGTGCCCTCTCCCCTACCGCCCCGGAGATGGTCGCCTTCTCCGCCGCAGGCGGGGCGGTGATTATCGCCCTGGGGTTTGAGATTTTGGGGTGGAAAAGGGTCTCGGCGGTGGAGCTCCTTCCCGCCTTAGCACTGGCGCCCCTTTTCCGCTGGGTCTTGGGTTTCCTTAACATCTGATGGGCTAGGCCTTGGGCCCTTCAGTGGGCGGGTTCCTCAAAACCTTTTTGCCCTATCAGGCCCCTGTTCCTTTTGACCGCAACGGTATCGGCACTGTGTCGCCCTTTTGTTCTTGCGCGAATCCCTAGAAGTCATTTCAAAAGTTCCCTCAAGCAGATGATGATACAGGCCATGATGCACGAAGCCTTCTGCATCCTGGCCTGTATCATCATCTG
>JAGGWU010000075.1 GCA_021163465.1 Candidatus Bipolaricaulota bacterium | reverse complement strand
GGGATGGGGGAAATCCTGGAGTTCGGGGGCGCTGGGGTTGGAGGTGCGGATGAGGACGAAGAGCCCCTTTTCCCTTCCCCCGATGTGGGGAAAGAAAGGGGCGATCCCGTCGGTGCCGAAATAGGGATTCAGGGTGATGAAGTCCACTTCGAAATCCCCCCCGAAGTGGGCCTCGGCGTACCGCTCGGCGGTGGAGCCGATGTCGCCGCGCTTCACGTCCCCGATCACTAAGACTCCCTGGGAGCGGATATAGCGGATGGTATCCCGGTAACAGGCCAACCCCTCCACCCCCAGGGCCTCGTAGTGGGCGATCTGGACTTTGTAACAGGCCACAAGATCCAGGGTAGCGTCTACGATCCCCCGGTTGAACCGGAGGTAGGCCTCGGCGGGGGAGTGGGCACGCTGCAGGAGTCCGGAGGGGATGAGCCCCGGGGAGGGATCGAGTCCCACACATATCGGGCCCCGCTCCTCAACCGCCGCGTATAACCTGTCGATGATCATCGAAATCCCGCCCTTTCACCTTCCCGTCCAGGTAGATGACCTCCCCTTCCCGGATCGTGGCCCAAACCCGTCCCCGAAGCCTCCATCCCAGGAGCGGGGTGTTTTTCCCTTTGGAAAAGAAGAAATCCCCTGTGACCTCGAGCTCCTCTTCCGTCACGAGGACGAGGTCCCCCACGAAACCCTCCCGCACCAGACCCCGCTTCCGCAGGCCCATGATCCGGGCGGGACCCAAGGAGAGGAGGCGGGAGAGGGTGCGGAGCCCGATGGTCCCCGTCTTTACTAGACGGGTATAGAGAAGGGGAAAGGCCGTCTCGATGCCGGAGATCCCCGGGACCCCTGCAGCCACGTCCGCATCCGTGTGGGGCGCGTGATCGGTGGCCACGGCGTCGATGATCCCCTCCACCAGTCCCTTCACCAGGGCATCCACCGCCTCCCGGGTAGAGATGGGGGGGTTCACGGGATGGTCGGCCTCCTCCCGGGAAAGGCAGAGGTGATGGGGTGTGGCCTCGCAGGTCACGGGAAGCCTCTTCTCCTTGGCCAACGCCACGAGCTCCGCCGCCCCTGGAGAGCTTATGTGTGCCATGTGGAACCTCGCCCCGGTGCGGCGACAAATCCACAGGTCCCGGGCCACCATGAGCTCCTCCCCCAGCTCCCGGGAAGGGAGGCCCCGGAACTCGGGATGGGGATAGATCGTCTTTCCCAGCTCCCGGGCCCTCTTCGCCGCCTCCCACATCAGCCGATGATCCTCCACGCCATGGCCGTCGTCGGAGAAGGCCCAGACATAGGGGGCGAGGGCCTCCATGTCCACGAGCTCCTCCCCCCGGAGCCCCCGGGTGATGGCCCCCACCAAATGGACCTCAACGAGCCCTATCCTCCGGGCCTTGTCCAATATGTAGCGGGCCACCTCCGGCGAATCGCAGGGAGGATCGGTATTGGGCATGAGGGACACCACGGTGAAGCCCCCGTGGGCCGCGGCCCTGGAACCCGAAAGGAGGTCTTCCTTCTGTGGGAACCCGGGGTCCCGGAAGTGGGCGTGGAGGTCCACGAAGGCGGGGAGGAGGAACTTCCCCCCCGCCGGGAGAAGGGGGATACCCTTCGGGGGAGGGATCTCCTCGGAGACCTCCTCGATGATTCCCCCCGCAATCAAAACATCGCCGGCCATCTCCCGGCCGGCGTCCACGATCCGCGCGCCCTTTATAAGAAGATCGCTCACACCCTCACACGCTCACCGCAGAAGTGGCACTGGTATTCCTTGTTCTCCTTGTCCACCAGCGTGAAGATGGGATCCTGATAGGGTTCGGTGCTGGTGATGCAGCGGGGGTTCTTGCACTTGATGAGCCCCACCACCCGCTCAGGAAGCCCTGGCTTCACCTTGCGGATCACCCGGCCACCTTCGATGTAGTTCACCGTGATCCCGGGGTCCAAAAGCCCAAGCTTCGTGAGGTCCAGGTCCAGGACCCCGGAGATCTTGATCATGTCCTTGCGGCCGAGCTTAGCCGAAGGGACGTTCATGAGGAGGGCGGTGGGCTCCTTCCGGGAGGAGAGGCCGAGCTCCTGAAAGATGAGGAAGCCTTTGCCGGCCTGGATGTGGTCGAGCACGATTCCGAGCTGTATCCGGTCCACCTTGAGCATCACACCACCCCCAGCAGGGACGCGATCAGGGCCATGCGCACGAACATCCCGTTGCGGGCCTGGTGAAAGTAAACCGCCCGGGGATCGTCGTCCACATCGTGGGCAATCTCGGTCACCCGGGGCAGGGGGTGCATCACCAGGAGATCCTTCTTGGCCCCTTCCAGCTTGCGGCGGGTGAGGACGTAGGAATCCCGGAGGCGGATGTAATCCTCCTCGTTGAAGAAGCGCTCCTTTTGGATGCGTGTCATGTAGAGCACATCGGCCTCGGAGAGGCCCACCTCCAGGTCCTCGGTTTCCACCAGCTCAAGCTCGGGGTTCGTCTCCAGGATCTCCTCCACGATCATCCGCGGGAGCCGCAGCTCCGCCGGGGAAATCAGGATGAACCGAATGTCCTTCCGTAAGGCCAAGGCCCGGATCAAGGAGTGGACCGTACGCCCGTACCGCAGGTCCCCGCAGAAGGCCACGGTAAGGCCTTCCAGGCGTCCCTTGCACCTTTTTATGGTAAAGAGGTCAGTGAGGGTCTGGGTGGGATGCTCCCGGGCCCCGTCCCCTCCATTGATCAGGGGCACCGAAGAGTACATGGCCGCGAGCCTTGCCGCCCCTTCCTTGGGATGGCGCAACACGATCAGATCGGCATATCCGGCCACGGTCCTTATGGTGTCCGCCAGGGACTCTCCCTTGGCCACGGAGCTGGTAGAGGCATCGGCCACCGTGATCACCCTGCCCCCAAGCCGGAGCATCGCCGCTTCGAAGGAAAGCCGTGTGCGGGTGCTGGGTTCATAAAAGAGGGTAGCGAGGAGCTTCCCGGAGCAGCAGTGGGAGTAATCCTGAGGGGACTCCATGATATCCTCGGCCAGTGAAAAAAGGAGGTCGTATTCGGCTTGAGAAAGGTCCAGCGCGTCCACGAAATGCCTCCCTTTAAGGGAGGAAAGCCCTACCTTCCCTTCCCCCATGGTCGGGGGATTTTACCCTCCCCCAAGCGCGAGGCAAAGGGCCTTCAGTAAGTGGGCCAAGACATGGTGACCCACCCCTGGTGCCGGACCTCGGGGCCTTCGAGGAGTTCTTGAAGATGTGCGGCATCCCTCCTATTGGTGGGCTGCTGAAACAACTTAAGGAAGGAGGGATGCCGCGGTGTTTCACCACACCTTACCACAACTTTACGCCTTGTCTACCCAGGAGGGGAAGCTCGTGCTGAGGCTCGAGATCGTGGCGGTGTACCGGGAATGT
>JAGGWU010000145.1 GCA_021163465.1 Candidatus Bipolaricaulota bacterium | reverse complement strand
GCCCCTCCCCCAACCATCCCCGCGTAGGAGATGGTGTGGTGGGGAGCGCGGAAGGGACGCTCCCTGAGGAGCGCCACTCCCTTGGGAAGCAGGCCCGCCACCGAGTAGATCCGGGTCACCTCCAGGGCCTCCTCCAGGGTTAAGGGGGGGAGGATCCCGGGAAGGCAGCGGGCAAGAAGCGACTTACCCGTGCCCGGAGGGCCCACCATGACGAGGTTGTGTCCCCCGGCGGCGGCGATCTCCAGGGCCCTGCGGGCGTGGAGCTGGCCCTTGACCAGGGCGAGATCCAACCAGGTACGCGGCCCCTCCGCCTCGGGGATCCGGTGGGGTTGCGGCTTAAGATCCCTCTCCCCGGTGAGGAAGGCGTAGGCGGTGTGGAGGTCGGGGACGGGATACACCGTGAGCCCTTCAACCAGGGCGGCCTCGGGGGCGGACTCCGCGGAAACGAGCATCCTCCCGATCCCCGCCGCCTTCGCCGCGAGGGCGATGGGAAGGACGCCCCGCACCGGCCGGAGCCTCCCATCCAACGACAACTCCCCCAGGAAGAGGAAGCCCTCCAACCGTTCCTGGGGGATCTCCCCCGCGGCCCCGAGCAGAGCCACCGCCAGGGCGAGGTCGAGCCCGACCCCTTCCTTGCGGAGATCTGCCGGGGCCAGGTTCACCGTGACCCGGAGCTCGGGGAAAGGGAGGCCGCTGTTTTTGAGGGCGGAACGGATCCTTTCCCGGGCCTCGGTGACCTCTTTGTCCGGGAGGCCCACGATGGATAGACCCGGGAT
The DNA here is from genome assembly GCA_021163465.1 of Candidatus Bipolaricaulota bacterium. Classification (GTDB taxonomy): domain Bacteria; phylum Bipolaricaulota; class Bipolaricaulia; order Bipolaricaulales; family Bipolaricaulaceae; genus UBA3571. The sequence continues at coordinate 6,441 of JAGGWU010000145.1, read as the reverse complement.
CCCGGGGGAGATGTCACACTGCACCTCCACCAGAACGGCCTCCACTCCGAAGGGCGTTCCCGAAAGGACCTTGGCGAACATCAATCACCCTCCCCGAAGGCACCCTTGAGATGGGAAAGCTCCTCCCCGAGCAAGGTGATCACGTCGAAACGCACCGGGACCTTCCCCAAATCCTTGCCCAGGAAAGCCTTGGCGGCGAGGAGGAGCTTTTCGCGTTTCCGGGGATCCACCGCCTCCGCGGGGAGGCCGAAGCGGTCCGCGGTCCGGTACTTCACCTCGACGAACACCAAGGTGTTCCCGTCCTTTGCGATGATATCCACCTCGCCGCCGCGCCAGCGCCAGTTGCGGGCAACGATGAGATAGCCCAGGGAACGCAGGTACTCACACGCCCTCTCCTCGGCCTCCCGCCACTCCATGGGATAATGTTAACCGAGGTAGGCTTCCCTCAGCGAGAAAGGAGGAGTTCACGCGCCCCGGGCCCCGGCCGCACTTCCATGACCACCGCCTCGAGGCCGAAGCGGCGCCGGTATGCTGAAGTTATCCCCCGGATGTACCCGTCCTTCCTTTCCCGCGGCACCAGGTGAAGGGTAACCCCACCGAATCCCCCGCCCACCAGCCGCGCCCCCAGGGCTCCATGGGAAATCCCCCAATCCACCAGGAAATCGAGTTCGGGCGTGCTGACCTGGAAGAGATCCCGCAGCGATACGTGGGACGCATGAACCAGCGCACCTACTTCAACGGGATCCCCAGCCTCGAGGGCCTCCACCGCGGCGAGGACCCGCTGGTTCTCCCCCACCACGTGGGCGGCCCTCTTCCACAGGACCTCGGGCATCTCCCCCCTTACCTCATCCAGCATTTCCGGGGTCACATCCCGCAGGAACTCGATCCTGCGCTCGAGGAACCTCCGCGCGAGCCAGGAGACCGCCTCCCCGCACTCCCCGCGACGCCGGGCGTACCCCGAGTCGGCCAGGGAACGGCGCACCCCGCTGTCGATAACCAGGAAAGCCACGTCCTCTAAGTTCAGGGTAACCGTGCGGTGCGAAAGCGCCCGCGTATCGAGGAAGATGGCCTTCCCGGGCTCGCCGAAATAGGCGGCATACTGATCCATGATCCCACAGGGCATCCCCACGAAATCCCTCTCCGCCCGCTGGCAAAGCTTAACAAGCTCAAGGTCCTCGATATCAAGGCCGTAAAGCCGCACCAGCCCCACCGCTACGGCCACCTCCAGGGAGGCGGAGCTGGAGAGGCCGGCGCCGATGGGAACGTCCCCCGCGATGGCGGCATCGAACCCCCGGGGGAGGGCCATGAGATCGGAGAACTCCCGGAGTATTCCCAGGATGTAATCGGGCCACCCGCCCCGGCGTCCCGGGGAATCCAGGGGAAGCTTGACCGAAAGGACTTCATCGAACGCGGAGGAGTATACACGCACCCGCGTGTCCCGGCGGCGCCTGAGCGCCACCTCGGTGAACCGGTCCACGGCGAAAGGGAGGACGAAACCGCCGTTATAATCGGTGTGTTCTCCGATCAAGTTCACCCGCCCCGGGGCCCGGGAGACCACATCGACCGGGCCATCACCGAAGCGTTTCTTGAGGATTTCGACCGCGTTTGTGTAGCTTTTCATCCCAGCAACTCCCGCCGTTGGACCGAGTGGAAAAGCTTTCTAGAGCTTGCCGGTTTTTGGTCAATCCCAAAGTTTTCTCGGGTAAAGCCCACGGTCGATGAGTTCCCGGATCCTGGCCCTCGCCTCCTCCCGATCCTCGCGGTAGGTAATCCCGAACCACCCCTCATCGGTGGGGACTACCCTCACCCGCATCCGGCCCTCCCGCACGAGCTCCCCCACCACCTCCGGGAGGAGGAACTCCGCCGTTGAGATGTCGTCACGGTGCTTCCTCAGGAACCGGGGAAACCGGGCTTCGAGCTCGGCGAAGATGGCGGGCGTGAACCCCCACATGTTCATGGAAACCGGGGTCCCCGGTGGAATTTCTATTTCTTCACCGTTATCGCGGGCTACGATCCTTTCCCCCAACCGTTGCACTCCCCGTCGCTCCTCGATCCGGAGGAGGTAACCGTTCCCATCGACCTCGCAGATTCCCCGGGTGACCGGCCCGTGTTCGCTCAGGGTTTTCTCGACCCGGTAAGCCACGAGACACCCACGCAGGGGAGTTCCCTCCCCCAGTTCCCCAAGACAGCGGGCCATGGCCACGAAGGCCTTCCGCCCGTAGAAGTCATCGGCGTTTACCACGGCGAAGGGGGTATCCAGGACATCCTTGCAAGAGAGGATCGCGTGGGCCGTGCCCCAGGGCTTTTCCCTCCCCGGGGGGACCGAGAACCCCGTGGGGAGGTCCTCGAGCCGTTGGATGGCGTACTTCACGGGGCATCGCTTTTCGATCCTTTTCCCCACCCGACCGCGGAACGCCTCCTCGACCCCTTCGCTCAGGATAAAGACTACTTTCCCGAACCCGGCCTGCAGGGCGTCATAGACCGCATAATCACTGAACGTTTCCCCGTTCGGCCCGATGGGCTCGAGCTGCTTCGGTCCCCCGAAGCGGGACCCTACCCCCGCCGCCATCACCACCAACGCGGGTGCTTCCATATCCCTTCCTCCTCTCCCTACTCGGGCATTGTCCCGTTTGGACGCCAGGACTCTGACACGGCATAACGCCCGGCTTCGAAGTCATTCCAAAAGTTCCCCCAAGCAAACGATGATACAGGCCAGGATGCAGAGGGCTTCGTACATCATGGCCAGCCTCCTGAAGTTGCCGAGCCGGGCGAAGGTCCTCTCCACCCGCCATCTTTTCTTGTACTCATCCGCCCATTTGCGCCGGCCTTTGCGGCTCCTCCGCGGTACCCGCTCCAAAGTCTCCTGGGCCAGCCCCACCTCGGCCCGGGAGATGGAGGGTGCCGGGGGAATCCCGTTCCCATCCACCACCAACATCGCTCATCCGTCGGCTCATAGCCTTGCCCCCGCATGCCTCGAGGTTAGCCGAAAACACACGGGTGAAACTACGACGGATGTTTTTCAACGAGGCCGAACTTTGACTCCTCCCCGTTTAGTTGTTAAATTTTAAATGTCCGCGGACTTCCCTGGTATCACCGTCGTGTAGCTTCCGTTTTCCCGAAACCAAAGGCAAGGAGGTGATGGGTATGCTGTGCGAGCTTTACCTAGCTGAGGTGGCGGCCAAGGCCCGGGAGGCGGAAATACAGCGGCGGCTCGAAAAACACCGGCTTCTTCAGGAAGCCCGTCGCGCCCGGGTCCAACGCACCCGCCGGTCCGGCATGCCCTTCGCCTCCTTGAGGCTCCGGCCCTCCCGGGCCTGAGCCACTTCCGTTTGGCTACGTTATCTCCTTGGGGTATAGTTCGGCGAACTTCAACTCACATAAGGAGGTACCATGGCCATCAAGGTGGACGAGAACCTTTGTACCGGCTGTGGGCTATGTGCGCAGGTTTGCCCGGATGTCTTCGAAATCGGTGACGATGGGCTCTCCCATGTGAAGGCCGGAGCCGACGAATCCCTCCCCTGTGTGGACGAGGCCATCGATCAGTGCCCGGTAAGCGCTATCAGCAGGGAGTGAGGTCCCGTGCGGCCAAGGGGCGGGGGCAACCCCGCCCCTTTTTACGTCCCCTTGCCACCAAAAAAGCTTGGTATGGCGTCGGGCGGCACCTCCTCCCCGGCCCCGTTTGGCGAGGTTGGACCTCCGGTAACTCCCTGCTGCGCGCCGTCAAGAAACTGGTAGGGGACGTGCGTATCGAAGACCTCGAGATTCCGTTCATCGCGGTGGCCACGGACCTGGCCACAGGCAATGCCGTTTGGATTAGGGAGGATCCGTTGGCCGAGGCCATCTGCGCTTCCAGTGCGGTCCCCGGCCTCGTAGTGCCACGTGCCTGGAATGGACGATGGCTCATCGATGGTGGCGTAGTAGATCCGCTACCGGTAGAAGCGGCCCGTTCCCTGGGAGCCGAGGTGGTGGTGGCAGTGGACGTGCTCGTTTGTCCTCCGGAGAAACGGTTCTCAAACCCGAACGTGTTCAAGGTGCTTTTCCAAATGGCCACTGTCTTCCAGAAACGCATCTCCCAACTCGAGGCCGAAACCCTGAAGCCGGATCTCCTCCAACCCCGTTTTGGCCCCAATCCGCCCCGCTACGTTAACATCGGCCGGGCGGTGGAGGCGGGATATCGAGAGATGAAACGCCTTCTCCCACGCCTGCGGGAGCTCCTGGAGCCGTGAGGGAGATGTTTCGAGACCAACCCTCCAGCTTAAACACCGCGATCTTCTTATCCGTTGGTCTTATCTGCATATCCTTTGCTGCCATCATGATACGGCTCACCTCATCCCCCGCCGCCGCGGTGGCTGCATGGCGGTTGACCATTGCGGCCGTTCTCCTGCTCCCGTTCCTCCTCCGCCGGAGGCGACCGCCCATCGGACGAAGCCACGCGCTCCTTTCCATCCTCTCCGGGCTTTTCCTCGCCCTCCATTTTTCCTTTTGGATCGCATCGCTCCGGTACACCACGGTGGCGAGCTCGGTGGTTTTGGTGTCCACGAGCCCCCTCTTCGTGGGCCTTCTTTCCATCGCCCTCGGGGAGCGGCCGACCCGGGCGCTCTGGGAAGGGATCGTCCTCTCCACCGCGGGAGCGGTGCTGATCGGGTGGGGAGACTTCGCCGTTGGAGGCAAGGCGTTCTGGGGGGATGTGCTGGCCTTGCTTGGAGCGGCGATGGCTGCGGCGTATCTGCTCGTGGGCCGGCGGGTCCGGCAGGAGCTGGGGCTCCTTCCGTACATCACCCTTTCCTACACCACCGCTGCCCTTCTCCTTCTGGCCTATCTCGGGCTCTTTTTCCGGGGGGCCTTTTTGCCCGCAAGAAGCGATTGGCCCTGGCTCTTCCTCCTCGCCTTAGGTCCCCAACTCCTGGGCCACACCTCCCTCAACTGGGCCCTGAAGTACCTTTCTGCGGCATCGGTGGCTTTGGTGACCTTGGGTGAGCCCGTTTTAAGCTCCCTTTGGGCTTTCCTGATCTTCGGCGAAGGGATCGGGGTGCTTCAGGGGCTCGGGATTGGTCTGGTGCTTTTCGGGATCTCCCGGGGCCTGGGAGGAGGCGGAGCTTTGGGTTAACCTAAGCTTCAGGATGAATCAAAGGGAAATCCTCGAGCGGGGAAAGAAAAAGGTATCGTGGGTACGCGCCCATATGCCCCTCCTTGCGCACATCGAGGAGGAGTTCGCCCGGGAAAAGCCCCTTTCCGGCGTCAGGATCGCCGTATCCGTCCACTTGGAAGCCAAGACCGCGCGGTTGGCCCTGGCCCTGGCCGCCGGAGGAGCGGAGGTAGCCGTTACCGGTTCCAATCCCCTCTCCACACAGGACGATGTGGTGGAGGCCCTGAAGGACGAGGGACTTTCCGTCTACGCGAAACACGGTGTTTCGGAAGAACAATACTGGAAAGATCTCAAACGTACCCTTGCCATAAAGCCCCATCTTGTACTGGACGATGGGGGAGATCTCACCGCCCTCCTTCACGACGAGTGCGCTGCTTGGGGAAACGAGACCGTGGGAATCTGTGAGGAAACCACCACCGGGGTGGTTCGACTGCAGAAGCTCGCCGCGAACGGAAGGCTCCGTTACCCTGCCGTGGCAGTGAACGATGCCAAGATGAAGTACCTCTTCGATAACCGCTACGGTACGGGCCAGTCCACCTGGGACGCCATCATGAGGGCCACGAACCTCCTGGTGGCGGGCAAGGTGGTATTGGTGGTGGGTTACGGGTGGTGCGGCCGGGGGATTGCCCTGCGGGCTCGGGGATTGGGCGCACGGGTGGTAGTCTCGGAAGTGGATCCGATCCGGGCCGCCGAGGCCTTGATGGATGGGTTCTCCGTCGCGCCATTACGTGAGGCCATCCGGGAAGCAGATTTCCTTGTCACCGCCACCGGGTGCATCGACGCGGTGCCCTACGAAGCTCTCCTTGAAGCGAAAGACGGGCTTGTCCTCGCCAATGCGGGCCACTTCGATGTAGAGATCGACGTGCGGACCCTCCGGGATCGTGCTCGGTCCCGGCACGTGCGGGATAACGTGGAGGAATTCACCCTTCCCAACGGAAAAAAGTTTTATCTCCTCGCCCAGGGGCGCTTGGTGAACCTGGCAGCAGGGGATGGGCATCCCGCCGAAATCATGGACATCTCCTTCGCCCTCCAGGCGCTTTCCCTGCGCTGGCTCCTGGAGCACGGGGGGGAGCTGCGTCCCGGGGTCTACCCCGTCCCCCGGGAGATCGACGAGGGGGTGGCGCGGAGGTTCCTCGAGGCGAACGGCGTCCGTATCGACTCCCTCACCGAGGAGCAGAAGAGGTATCTGGGCCTGAGCTGATGCGTGGGGGAAGGGTCTTCCGGGAACGGGTGGCCCGTGCGGCGCGGAGGATGTGGGAGCTGGGGCTGGTGGTCGGGAGCTCGGGGAACGTCTC
>JAGGWU010000155.1 GCA_021163465.1 Candidatus Bipolaricaulota bacterium | reverse complement strand
TAGGTGTACTTCCCCGCGCGTTTGAGGCGCACGAACATTGCACCACGAATTTACGGGAAATTGACCGCTTTGTGAAGGTTTGATTGGGAGACATTCGTCACTTTGTTGGCACTACATTTCGAGGATTTTCGGAACTGGATCCCCATGGCAAGGGCATTTCCGCTGCCTCACCCCCGCTCAACTGTAGAAGATCGGCTTGAGAAGGTGCCCCAATTTCCTGAAACTCAGCCGGGGTTCTCCTCTCATGGTTGTTCACCATAGAAAGTTTGCCTAAAAGGAGAACCCCGTTTTTTTAACAGGGCCAGCCCTCCTGTGCTTGACAGGATTCCGTTCGCCGTGCATAATGATTTTGTAAACGTTTGGAAGGGGAGGAGGTGAGATAGACAAAAGGAAAAGACATCTTTTTGCAAGTCCATTTAAGGTAAAAGGAGGGAAGCATGTGGCGTAAACTGTTGCTTTTGGGTATGGCGTTTCTTCTCTTTGGTGCTATCTTGCATGCAAAGGTTACGCTTCTTTATATGACCGCTGGCGATATTAACATGTTGGCGTTGGCCCAAAACGTCATTGGACCAATGTTCTCTGAACGCTACCCTGAGGTAGACCTTCGTACCATTCATACTGGTCCCGGCGACGCCGGCTCGCGTTTGATCTTCGAGAAGCTCCGTGCAGAGAAGGCTGCTGGTAAGGAGACGTGGGACGTTGACGTGGCTATGGTACATCAAATCTTTCTCAGTTGGGTGAAGGACGAATACGGCGATCTCAACGAGCTTTTGCTTCAATACGCTCAAGATCTCGAAACCTGGAAGTACGTGACCTCACCCCACGCCAAGTACGCCCTAGGTGTCCCGGTCCAAGGGTATGTGATGCCCATGTTCCACAGCCAAACGGCTATTGCTTACAACCCGAAGTATGTGCCTGAGCCACCGCGGACCTTCGACGAGCTGGTGGAATGGGTCAAAGCCCATCCGGGTAAGTTCGGTTACAATGGGATCAAGGGCGGGATGTCCGGTGTGTCTTTCGTAAACGCCTGGGTCTATTGGAAGACCGGAAAGTACGAGAAATACGCCATCACCGGGCCCTTCGAGGAAGAGGAAGTAGCTAACTGGGAGCCGGTGTTTAAGGAATTGGAGGAATTCAACAAGTACGTCACGATTACCGCTGGAAACGTGGGAACCCTGGACGCCCTGAATCGGGGTGAGATCTGGATGGGGCCAGTATGGGTCGATATGTTCTATACCTTTATGCTCACCGGGAAGATGGATCCCAACATGCGCCTTGTGCTACCTGCCCCCGGAATGCCCGGCCAGCCCATGTACTTTGTTATTCCTGCCAAGGCAAGGAACGTGGAGTGGGCGAAGAAATTCGTGGAATTCGTGACCAGCCCCGAGGTTCAGGGCAAGGTCATTGTGGAGATGTACAACTGGTATCCCGGAATTGACGGCACATATGTCAAGGATTACGTTAGCCCCGAGGCTTATGAGAGATTATACCGCGATATCACCCCGAAGGAGCTCCAGGAAAAGGGTCTGGCATTTCCGCTTTCCCCTTACTTCAAGGCGGTATTGGAGTCCTATGAGAAGTGGGTCATCGGCGGCTGAAGCTAGGGGAGCCAGGGGAGGAACCGAGGGGTTCCTCCCCTTGTTTCTTTTATTGCCGGCCGTTACTTTCATCCTTGTTATGTATGTCTATCCCTTCGCCCTATCCATCATCCGCAGCTTCACGGACGAATCCGGTAGCCTCTCGTTAGTGAACTACCACAAGGCGGTATCCTTATATGGACGTGACATCCTCTTTTCCATCCAGGTTGCGATATTGGGGACCCTTATCTCCACCATACTGGGCCTCGCCCTCGCTGCCTATATCCGCTTGAGCAATTCGCGAGTAGCCCGGCTCGTCAATTCCATAAGCCGTTTGGGTATCTTCCTTCCATACGTGGTGGTGGCTCAAATGATGCGTAGCTTCCTTGCGCCCCACGGACTCCTCAATGTCCTGCTCGCGAACATGGGTCTTGTAGACATCGATGCCCCGTTGCGGCTATTTAACATCTGGGGCCTTACTTTTGGCTTTATCTGGAAGGAAACGCCATTCATTACATTCATTGTCCTGAGCGGTTTGCAAGTGATTGACGACGCTTATGTCGAGGCTGCTCGGAGCGTGGGGGCAAAAACCCATCATGTGGTCTTGCGGATACTCCTTCCGATGATAAAACCCACAATCGCCATCGCCGTGGTCCTCACGTTTTGCACCATCGTAAGCACCTTTACGCTTCCCTACATGATCGTGGCCGGAACCCCCACTACGGTGACCGTTGACATCGCCCATCGGGTCACATACTTCGGGGACTATCAGGTGGCGAGCGCATTGGGCGTTTTCCTCTACCTCATTGTGGGTGTGATGGCGATCTATTATTTGCGCCGCACGGTACGGGAGGAGGTCTATGGGTACTAAATGGCAGCGGGTCTTGTTAGAGGGCTTACTGTTATGTCTGGTTTTCTTCTTAGTATTCGGCCCCATCTCCAGCTTAGTGATCTGGTCCATTGCCATTCGCTGGTACTGGCCCCACGTGCTCCCCCAGGAGATTGGCCTGGCTTACTGGAAACAGGCATTGGGATTGCAAAGGGATTGGGCCATTGCGGCTGTAAGCATCTGGGACGCGTTTGGAACGAGCATATTAGTGGCGGTGACCTCAACGGCATTAGTGATGGTGATGGCCATCCCCGCGGGATATGCGTTGGCCCGGTTCCGAGTACCACTTAAGGCCTTGATCCTTCTCCTTTTCCTTATGCCCAAGGCTTTTCCCCAACAACCAATCTTTGTTAACCTCCTTCCTGCCTTCACCCGGTGGGGGCTGGCGGGAACTGTGCCGGGAGTGATCCTCATCCATATCCTTGTGTGTTTGATCTTCGGAGTATGGATTACTACCTCCGCTTTCAAAGCCATACCTCAGGAGCTGGAAGAGGCTGCCCGAAGCGTGGGGGCGACCCGCTGGTGTACGTTTTGGAAGGTTCTTCTGCCCTTGGCAGCGCCAGGGCTTCTGGTAAGCACTGTGTTCGTGTTCATCACCTCTTTGACAGAATTCACGGGCACTTTTTTCATCGGTCTTCCGTTCGTGACTACCCTTCCCATGTTGCTTTACTCCTCAAGCGGTTATAACATGCAGTTCGCTTCAGTAATCGCCATTGTCCTCCTCATCCCGAGCCTCCTTTTTATGGTTCTTATCCAGAAAGTGCTCCGCCCCGAGTACATGGGAGGAATCATCAGATGAACATCAAGGGGAGGAAAGATGCCCGAGGTGAAATTGGACGGTGTTACCAAGCGTTACGGGAAAGTGACCGCGGTTGATCACCTCAATTTGACCGTGCGCGATGGAGAGATACTTACGCTGCTTGGTCCCTCCGGATGTGGGAAGACCACCACCTTGAGGTGCATCGCCGGCTTCATTATTCCGGACGAAGGGCGCATCTTCTTAGGGAAGGAGGAGGTAACGCGGCTTCCTCCGGAGAAGCGCGACATCGGGTTCGTGTTTCAGAATTATGCCCTGTGGCCGCATATGACCGTTTTCCAAAACCTAGCGTTCGGCCTTCAGCTCCGCCATACTCCTAGAGAAGAGATCAGGCAGAGGGTACGCGAGGTACTTTCCCTCGTGAGGCTTTCCGGGATGGAGGATCGCTATCCCCGCCAGCTTTCTGGAGGGCAACAACAGCGGGTGGCGCTGGCCCGGGCGTTAGTGCTTCGACCCCGAGTACTTCTCCTAGATGAACCGCTTTCCAATTTGGACGCCAAACTCCGGGAGGAGATGAGGTTTGAGATTAGGGAGCTTCAGCGGCAACTTGGGATAACGGCCATATATGTCACCCATGACCAGGCTGAGGCGCTAGTCCTTTCCGACCGCATTGCGGTCTTGAATGAAGGGCGTTTGGTTCAGCTGGGGAGTCCTGAAGAAATTTACCAGCGCCCGGCGAACAAATTCGTTGCAGGATTTATTGGGTTAAGCAGCTTCATCAAAGCCCGGGTGGTTACGGTGGGAGCCGATGCAGCGATCTTAGAAACGGAAGATGGTGTGCGATTTAAGGCTCCCAAGAACGGTTTAGCGAAAGGGCAAGAGGTAGTTCTGGCGATAAGGCCGGAGCACGTGGAAATATTGAGCGCCCCTTCCGAGGTGCTCGATAATGTGTTTCAGGCCGAGGTTATGAGGGCTGCATATTTAGGGAATTCCATTGACTGTCGTCTGCGATTGGGCAAGTGGGAGCTGCGCACCCAGCTTCCTCCCGGGAGGGTTCTATCCCCCGGCGAAAAGCTCTGGATACATCTTCCCTCCGAAAAGCTGATTCTTGTTAAAGCGTAGGCAGGAAAGCTCAAGCCCGAAGCGTATGTGCTGTTTTTTTATGAGTTGGGGCCTGCGCCTCAGGAAACGGAGGCCAATTTCAGTTAACGTTTTGGGGATAAACCCCTCACACTTGTAAGACCAGAGTTGGTGGTGTCAAGAATTCTGTGTCACATTTTGTGGCGTGGGATACCTTTCTTCGAACAACCGGTTGAGCTCCTCTTGGGCTCCGGCGAATCCCTTGACCGATCTTCTACAGTTGGAAATTAAAAATTAAGATGTGAAGGGCACTATGGCACCTGGACATTTGTCTTGGCACCACCGGCCTCCCGGATCGCCGGCGGCACCGCCACCCCCTTGAGAGTCTGTTGCTCAAAGTCGTGCTAATTAGAGTGGATGCGAGGATCGCTTTCCAAGGGTCCGTCGCTTGGCAAATGCGGGTGTGCCCGAACCTTCACCTTCTATCTATCCCTTAGGCCGGTTGGGGCAGGGGTCCGGTGTTCCTTTTCCACTTCCCGGCCGCCCCGCAAGCACCGCCCGCCACAGCTTGAGGAGGTTGTGGCAGGCACAAAGGAGGCGGAACTCGCTCCTGGCCGCCCTCCTCCGTCGCATAAACCTATCCCCCAGCGCTTTCACTTGCCCCACCACTGCCTCCACCACCTTCCTCAGCCCATACAACGCCCGCCCCCGCTCGGTCAGGAGCTTCCGCTCCATCAGCTCCCCGGCGCTCAGCCCCGGGGGATCCTCCCCGCGGCGGCCCCCCTCCGCCAGCCTCCGGTCGCCGGCAGGGGCCACCAGAATGGGCATGGGATGAAGCTACTGCACATCGTTCCGATCCTGCACCGCCTCCGCCGCCACGATGATCCGGTCCTCCGTCGAGTGCTGGTAAGCACGGCCATCTTCGTCCCGTCCACCACCGCCCACCTTGACCAGCCCCGCCCACACAACCACAGCACCTCCGTAAACGGCCCCGCAAGCTCCTCCCGGAACCTTCGGCGGAAGCGGGAGATGGTGGTGGTGTGGTCCGGGACCTTCCGCAATCGATGAAGTTGTAACTTTCTTAAGTTCACCCGTGGCAAGTCCGAATGGCTTTGCTAGTTGCTTGCCCAAACTGTTTTCAGGGGCTAAGCTGGGGCGAATCCACCACGAAAGGAGCGAGGGGGGAGCGATGGGGAAATATGATTTTTTCACAACTGAGCTTGAAAACCTCAAACAACAGGGGCTCTTCAACGTCATCCGCACCATAGGCAGCGCCGTGGGTGCCTGGACCGTGGTCGATGGAAAACGCGTCCTCAACATGTGTTCCAACAACTACCTCGGTTTCGCCAACGACCCCCGTCTCAAGGAGGCCGCCCTCAAGGCCATCGAGGAGTACGGGGTGGGGCCCGCGGCGGTGCGGTCCATCGCCGGCACCATGTCCCTGCACGTAGAACTCGAGCGCAAGCTCGCCGAGTTCAAGAAGACCGAGGACGCGGTGACGTTCCAGTCCGGCTTCTGTGCCAACCTCGCCACCATCCCCGCTATCATCGGAAAAGACGGCGTTATCTTCACCGACGAGCTGAACCACGCCTCCATCATCGACGGCTGTCGCCTCACCAAGGCCCAGCGGGTGATCTACCCCCATCGGGACGTGGACGCCCTGGCCAAATCTCTGGAGGAGTACAAGGACGTGCCCAGGAAACTCATCGTCACCGACGGGGTCTTCTCCATGGACGGGGATTTGGCGCCCTTGCCGGAGATCGTGGAGCTCGCCGAAAAATACGATGCTTTGGTGATGGTGGACGACGCCCACGGGGAAGGAGTATTGGGAGATCACGGTCGGGGGATCGTGGACCACTTCGGGCTCCACGGCCGCGTGGACATCGAGGTGGGGACGCTTTCCAAGGCCTTCGGGGTGGTGGGAGGATATGTCGCCGGGAAAAAGGAGATCGTGGAGTACCTGAGGCAGCGGGGGCGCCCGTTCATCTTCTCTTCGGCCGTGACCCCGGCGGACGTGGCCGCCTGCATCGCGGCGGTGGAGGTGCTCATGGAGACGGACGAGCCCGTGCGCAAGCTCTGGGACAACGCCCGTTACTTCAAAGAAGAGATGCAGAAGCTCGGGTTCGACACGGGAGAATCCCAGACCCCCATCACCCCGGTGATGCTCGGAGAAGCCAAGACCGCGTGGGAATTTTCGGAGAGGCTGTTCGACGAGGGGATCTTTGCCCAGGCCATCACCTATCCCACCGTGCCGAAGGGGAAGGCCCGGATCCGGGTGATGATCTCGGCGATCCACACCAAAGAAGACCTGGACTTCGCTCTGGATAAGTTCGCCAAAGTGGGAAAGGAGCTCGGCGTAATTTAGCGCCCGCGTCGGCGGGGAAGACATACCCCGTGGCGAAACATTCTTCGCCAACGGGTTCCGCTCCTTTGTCCTCCGTGAGGGACGGGATAAACTTAAAAATTGAGGCGGTCCTTTATGAGAGGTTGACCTTTTTGCCCTCGGCGTTATCCCGCGGAGGGGCAGATGCCCCGAGGTGTTTCCCTTTGACTCACGTATTGCGGAGGTCATATGGATGCCCTCTCGATAAGGGATCTCGAGAAAAGGTTCGTGAAGGGTCGCAGAGGAGAAGTTTACGCCTTGCGGGGGATCGGGCTCAGGGTGGCCCCAGGCGAGATCTACGGGGTCCTGGGGCCCAACGGCTCCGGGAAATCGACCCTCGTCCGGATCGTGGCCACCCTCCTCCTTCCCGACGCCGGCGAGGTGCGGGTATTCGGCCACGATGTCGTGCGGGAAGCCTGGAAGGTCCGGGAGCTGATACACCGGGTCTCCGCCGAGGCCGCGTTCTTCAAGAAGCTTTCCCCCATGGAAAACCTCCTCTACGGGGCCCGGCTCTACGGGATCCCGGGGAGGATCGCGGCCAGGCGGGCAAGGGAGCTCTTTTCGCGTCTGGGGCTCCCTCCCGATCGGATCGGGAAGCCCATGGAACAGCTCTCCCGGGGTCAGCAGCAGAAGGTGGCCGTCGCCCGGGCCTTCTTGCATCCGCCGCGGCTTCTCCTCCTGGATGAGCCCACCACTGGCCTCGACCCCCGCTCCAAACGCGAGGTCCAGGAGTTGATCCTTGAGCTGAGGGAACGGGAGGGGACCACCGTCTTCCTCACCACCCACGACATGGAAGAGGCCGACCGCATCTGCGATAGGGTCGCGATCCTGGACGAAGGCAGGATCGTGGCCCAAGGCACGCCCGCCGCCCTCAAGGCCCGGGTAAGCTGCGACGGCTCCGAGGCCACCATGGAAGACGTATTCTTCGCGGTCACCGGAAAGGAATGGGGGGACGATGAGGGGCCTGAGGCCACTTAGACGGGAGCTAATCGCCACATGGGGGTTCGTGGCCCGCAACGTCCACCTCACCAAGCGCTACTGGGGCTGGGAGTTGGTTTGGTTCGTCTATTCCCTCACGAGCTCCCTCGCCGTGGCTTACATCGGCCTGGGAACGGAGAGGCTGTCCGGGCCGGGGGTGGACGGGAACTACCTCACCCTGTACCTCCTCGTGGGGACGCTCGTTTGGTCGTATCTTTCCCAGATCTTCTACGTGATCTCCGAGATGGTGGCCTGGGAGCGGTGGGAGGGAACGATCGAGTACACCTTTATGGCGCCGAGCTCGCGGTTGACGCACCTCGTTGGAACGAGCCTGTTCGCGGTGGTCTACGGGATCGCGAGGACCCTGCTCATCCTCGCCGCGGCCGCCCTCTTCTTCGACCTGGACCTCGCGGGTGCGGACCTCGGGGCGGCGACCTTGTGGCTTTTCGTGGGGAGCATCTCCTTCACCGGGTTCGGGATCCTGGCGGCGGTGATGCCGCTCCTTTTCCCCGAACGTGGGGTGCAGATGACCAACGTGGTGGCGGCGCTCCTTCTCCTCGTTTCCGGCGTCTACTACCCGGTGGAGGTCCTCCCGGGGTGGCTGCAGTTTTTGGCCCGGGCCTCCCCGGCCACCTACGTCATCCGGGGGTTGCGGGAGGCGATCTTAGAAGGGAGGGGATTGGGGGACGCGGCCCGCCCGCTCGTGCTCCTTTTCCTGGGCGGCCTGGCCATGATCCTCTTCGGCACCTGGGTCTTTTCGCTCGCGGAGCGCTACGCCAAGCGGACGGGCCGGCTCAAGCGCTCGGGGTAACTGCTCCACCTCCGCCAGGGGCTCCGCCGCCCGGGTGGGGAGCTCCTTCACCCTGTCGTGGTCCTTCCCGAAGGGGTGCTTGGCTCAATAGGCGGCCAGGACCCTGAACGGCCCCCCGTACTCGAATCCGGGATCAAGCTCGATACAGCGCTCCACGATGGCATGGAGCTTGTTGAGGCCCCGGGCATCCAGCTTGCCCGTTTTGTTCACCATCCCCAGCATGAGTCGGTCTATTACGCCTTCGGCCAAGTTCTTTGGATGACCTTTAAATGAGCCGCTATGCGGTGGTAGTGTCTCGGGGGAGAAGTGGGGTATATTTTGGAGCCATGGCAAACCGGATTTGTGAAATGCTGGGAGTCAAATATCCCATATTCTCGGGGGGGATGGCCCACGTGGCGCGGGCCCCGTTGGTGGCCGCCGTCTCCGAGGCCGGGGGGCTCGGGATCATCGGAGCAGGGGGCATGTCCCCCGAGGACCTGGAACGGGAGATCGCCGAGGTGAGAAGGCTCACCGATAAGCCCTTCGGGGTGAACCTCATGCTCATGGACCCCAATGTCCCGGAGCAGGTGGAGGTGGTGGTGAGGGAACGGGTGGCGCTTGTCACCACCGGCGCCGGGAGCCCCGCCAAGTACATGGACAAACTCAAATCCGCGGGGATAAAGGTCTTCCCCGTGATCCCCGCGGTGAACTTGGCGGTGAGGGTGGAGAAGTACGGGGCGGACGGGGTGATCGCCGAGGGGATGGAGTCCGGGGGACACATCGGCACCATAACCACGATGGCCCTGGTGCCCCAGGTGGGGACCCGGTTCGTGGCCTCGGAGGAGGCACCGGTTCACCCTAACTACAAGCAGGCGATCCTCAAGGCCAAAGATCGGGACACCATCGTCACCGGCCGGACCCTAGGTCGCCCGGTCAGGTGCCTCGTGAACAAGCTCACCAAGACCCTGGCCCGCTACGAGGCCGAAGGCCGCGACCCGGAAGAGTTCGAATCGTTGGCGGTGGGGGGACTTAGAAGGGCGGTGTACGATGGGGACCTCGAAACAGGGTCGCTTATGGCGGGCCAAATCGCCGGGCTCATCCGCGAGATAAAGCCCGTACGGGAGATCATCGAAGACATGGTAAAGGAGGCCCGGGGGATCCTCTCCCGGGGCCTCGATTTCTAGATGGGCGTCGTCAACGAGCGGACGCTGCGGGACCTGGAGTACGGGAAGGTCCTGGAGCTCATCGCCTCCCACGCCGCCTCTACCCTGGGCCGGGAGGCGGTCCTCGCCCTCGAGCCGCTGGAGGATCTCGAAGCGATCGGGAGGGAGTACGCCCTGGTGGAGGAGATGCGGGAGGCGGTGCGGCGGGGGTTCGTCCCCGGCGGGTTACTCGATATCCGCCCCATCCTCAAGGAGGCCCGGGAACACGGGGATCTCGATCCCGAGAAGCTCCTTGTGGTGGCCGATTTCATCGAAGCAGCGATGCGGGTACGGATGGAGCTCTCGAGCCCCCGTTATCCCAAACTCTCGCGTTTGGTGGAGAAGCTCTCGGATCAGCGCTCCCTCCTTGCCTCCATCCGCCGGATGATCGACGAACACGGGAGGATCCGTGAGGACGCCACCCCCACGCTTCGGCTCCTCCACCGCCAGCGTCGGGAGCTTGTTCGTGCCCTCACCAAACACCTCCGTTCCTTCATCGACTCCCACCGGGAGCTGGTCCAGGACCCGGTGATCACCCAGCGGGGGGGGAGGCTTGTTGTTCCCATGAAGTCCGGGGCCCAGGGGTTGGTGGAGTTGGTGGTGCACGATACCTCCGCCACGGGACAGACCGTCTTCGCCGAGCCCGCCTCGGCCGTCCGGGACAACAACCGCCTCCGGGAGCTGGAGGACGAGATCGAGCGCGAGATCCGCCGGATCCGGGTGGAGCTCGTGGCCCGGCTCCACGACGAAGAGCGGGACCTTTTGCGCGACACCGAGATCCTCGCCCGGATAGATTCCCTCTTCGCCCGGGCCCGCTATGCCGAGAAGGAGGACGCCGTCATCCCGGCATTGGACGAGCGGGGCCCGGTGGAACTGGTGGAGGCGCGGCATCCGCTTTTGGGGGAGCGGGCAGTCCCCATCACCATCTCCATTGGCGATCCCCAGCGGATGGTGGTGATCACCGGTCCCAACACCGGCGGGAAGACGGTCACCCTGAAGACCATCGGGCTCTTCGCCCTCCTCGCCCAGGCCGGGGTTCCCCTCCCGGCCTCGCCCAGGACCCGCCTCCGGGTCTTCCGGAAGGTCCGTTCCGATATCGGCGAGGAGCAGTCGATAGAGCAATCCCTCTCTACCTTCTCCTCCCACATGAAGAACATTGTGGGGATATTGGGCGAGGCGGATGCCGATACCCTGGTCCTCCTCGATGAGCTCGGCGCCGGGACCGACCCCCAGGAGGGGGCGGCGCTGGGGTTGGCGATCCTGGAGTACCTCCTCTCCACCGGGGCCACGGTGGCGGTGGCGACACACCTCACCCCGCTCAAGAACTTCGCCATCATGCACCCCGAGGTGAAGTCCTGCTCCATGGAATTCGACCTTGAGACCCTCTCGCCTACATACCGGGTGCTGGAGGGGGTGCCGGGGAGCTCCTGCGCCCTGATCATCGCCGAACGTCTGGGCCTTTCCCCGGAGATAGTGGAGCGGGCCAAGGGCAAGTTCACCGCCGGCGAGGTCAAGGCCGAGGAGATCATTCGCGCCCTGATGGAGGAGCGATCGAAGCTGGAGCAGGCACGCCGAAAGGCCGGAGAAGAACTCTCCCGGGCGAAGTACCTGCGGGAGGAGTACGAGAGGAAACTCGAACGCCTAAAGGATAGGAGGAAGGCGGAACTCGGACGGGAACTTGTTAGGCTCGAAGAGGAGCTGAGACAGGCCAAGCGGGAGATCGAGCGGTTGATCTCCGTCGCCAAGGAGGGGGGTCTTTCCTCTCGGCGGGCAGCCCTCAAGCGCCTGGAGGAACTTTCCGCACGCCTTGAAACCCTGTCCCCGAGGAAGACGGGCCCTGCCCCCAAGTTCGAGGTGGGACAGACCGTGCGGTTCCGGACCACCAAGGCCCTGGGGGTGGTGCGGGCGGTGGAGGGGGAGCGGGTGGAGGTGGAGATCAAGGGGAAACGCATCTGGACCGATCCCCGGGAGCTCGAGCCCGCGCGATCACCCGTGCCTCGAACCGCTCCGCCGCCCCAACCCGAGGTCCGCTTCAAGGGCGGGGTGGACCTGGAGCTCTACGTCCACGGGATGAAGGTCCAGGAGGCTTTGCGGGAGGTGGAGGCCTGGCTCGACAAGCTCCTCCTCTCGGGGATCCGCACCGGCCACATCATCCACGGCAAGGGCACCGGGACTTTGCGCCAAGCTATCCACGAGTACTTGAAAGGGATCCCCTTCGTGAAGCGGTTTTATTTGGCCCCGCCCGAGGAAGGGGGCGAGGGGGTCACCATCGTGGAGTTGGAGTGACGCGTAACGGGTGACGCGTGACGGGTAAAGGAGGAATGATGACACGGGAGGAGGCGCTGAAGCTAGTCACGGAGCGGATCAAGAACAAAAACTTGGTGAAGCACTGCCTCGCGGTGGAGGCGGGGATGCGGGCCCTGGCCCCCCGCTTCGGCGGGGATCCCGAAAGGTGGGGCCTGGCCGGGCTCCTCCACGACCTGGATTACGAGGAGACCAAGGACGCCCCGGAAAAACACGCCCTGATCACGGTGGAGGAACTTCGGAAGCTCGGGTTCGACGATGAGGAGATCCTGGACGCGATCCTCGCCCACGCGGAGAAGAAGGAACCCGAGACCCCCATGGAGTGGGCCCTGCACGCGGTGGATCCCCTCACGGGGCTGATCGTTGCCGCGGCGCTGGTGCATCCCGAAAAGCTCGCCGGTCTCACCACAAAGAACGTCCTCAACCGCTACAAGGAAAAGGGCTTCGCCCGCTCCGCCAGCCGCGAGACCATCGCCAAGTGCGAGCGGCTCGGGATGAGCTTGGAGGAGTTCGTGGACGTAGTCCTTTCGGCCATGAAGGGAATCCGGGGCGACCTCGGCCTGTGAAAAGGAGGAACAAGCGATGAGACGCCTGTTCGTGGCCTTGATGGCATTGGGTTGTATCGGCGTTGGGGCGTTGGCCTCGGGAGAACACGAGGGGCTCTTACCCGCGGCCGCGGAACTCTACCCCCAGCGGTATGAGCTTTCCGTTTTGGAGCAGCTCATCGATATCTACGAGAAAGCCTTGGCGGAAAAGGGGGAGGACGCAGCGGTTTTCTCGCGGCTGGCCCAGTTCTGGTACGAGCGGGGGATATCGGTGGCCGACGAGGCGGAGAAGAAGGCGAACTTCGAGCGGGCCCGTGATTACGCCCTGGCCGCCCTGCGGGCCGACCCCGGATTCGCCGAGCTCGAGGGAAAAGAGGGCCTGGTGGAGGCTATAAAAGCCTCCGACGACGTGGCGGCGCTGCTTTGGTACGCCGCGGCCCAGGGGCAACTCCTGGGGATGATCAACCCCCTCACCGCCTTCCGCTTGATGAAGCCGGTGAAGGCGGCCTACGAGCGGGTGGCGGAGCTTGAGGAGACCTTCTGGGGCTGTTCGGCGATCCACGCCCTGGGGGCGTTCGAGGCAAACATCGCCACGACGCCCATCATCAACCTCCTCATGCGTGCGAGCCTGGAGCGGGCACGAGAATACTTCGAGCGTGCGATCGAGCTCTGTCCCGGTTACCTCGAGAACTACGTGGTCTACGCCCGCGACTACGCCGTGCCCAAGGAGGACGGGGAGCTCTTCCGGGAGCTTTTGGGCCACGTGCTCGAGGCCCCCATCGGGGATTGGCCCTTCTGGAACAGGATCGCCAAACAAGAGGCCGAGGCCCTGATCGCCGCGCATCCGGAGCTCTGGGGCGAGTGATGTGGCTGGAGCGGTACGGCGAACCCAGGATCAGAGCCCGGGCCGCGGCGGACCCGGTGCTCCGCGAGATCCTGGAAGGGACCCTGGCGGAGATCCACCGGCTCCTGGAGGAGTGTGGGCGGGAGTACGTGTTGGAGGCTTTGGTCACGAAATCCGGGGAGAACATGATTCGGATGCGCGTCCGCTACACCTCGGCCGCGGAGCGGGATCGTCTGTGGGACCGGGCCGCGGAGATCCTGGAGCGCCATAGATCGGGACGAAACGTGAACATCCTCTGCGGCATCCACCGCCTGCGTGGGGACGACTGAAGCGCGCCCCCATGGAGCGGCCCCGCGGCCGGTGCTCCCTCAGGGGTGAGGGCCCCCGTACTTCATCTCCCAGAGGATCCGCTCAACCCGGGCCCGAATCTTTCGCGATAGGCCTTCCCATTCCAGCAACGCCTCGAGCTCCCCTTCCACCGCCTCAGCGGGCATCCGCTCCAAGACATCCAGAATGGCCCCGAGATAGCGACGGGTGGAGTTGGAGTTCTTGACCCGACGAAGCTCGTTGCAAAGGAAATGGATCAGGCCCGGCTCGGTAAACCTCCCCATCACTCGGACCAGCTCTTCGCGCCGCCTCCAGTCGTCCCCAGCCAGGAGGAGGAGCCCCACCAGGAACGGTTTGGCTTCCACCCTCCCCATGGCGCACAGAGCCTCCAGGGTCCTAAAGGCACCCCGGGCCTCTTCCAGGTTCGACGACATGGCCTGCTGGAAGAGCTCATCCAACCGGATCCGGGCGACCAAGCGCTCAACTTCCTTCCGATCCCGTCCTTCCACCGGGGTCACCCTCCTTGTCCGTTAACCAGGCTATCAAGGATCCTTTGGCCTCCCCCAGTGCCGGGATCCTGGATTCCGAAGAGCATGGAGTCGGGCATCCGCTTCTAGGGGGCCGGCTTCCGGGCTTCCTGTGGGAAAACGATCAAAGTTCCTCTGCTCGGGTGGCCTCCCGGTCCCTGACACGGGCGATGACCTCCTCCAGGGGTCGCGGCCCCAGGTCCTCCCCGGTGCGGAGCCTCACCGCCACCGTGCCTGCCTCGGCCTCCCGGGGACCGCACACGAGCATGTAAGGGACCTTCTGGAGCTGTGCCTCCCGGATCAGGTAACGGAGGGTCTTTCCGCCCCGGGACCACGACTCCGCCCGAATCCCCGCCTCCCGGAGCCTCTCCGCCACGGAGTCGGCGTAGGCCCCTTGCTCCTCCGTCACCGGAAGCACCACGGCCTGCACCGGTGCAAGCCACACCGGGAACGCGCCCCCGTAGTGCTCGATCAGGATCCCGAAGAAGCGCTCGAAGGAACCCAGGAGCGCCCGGTGGATCATGTAGGGGCGATGCTTCTTCCCGTCCTCCCCAATGTAGTTCATGTCGAACCGCTCGGGCAGGTTGAAGTCGAATTGGATCGTGGTGAGCTGCCAGGAGCGCCGCAGGGAGTCCTCGATATCGATGTCGATCTTGGGCCCGTAGAACGCCCCCTCCCCTTCCTTCACGTCGTAGGGGATCCCCTCCTCCTCCAGGGCCCGGCGCAGCGATTCGGTGGCCAAATCCCAGGCCTCGGGCTCCCCCACGAACTTGGGCGGCCGGGTGGAGAGGTGCGCCGAGAACTCCGTGAACCCGAAGGTCCGCAGGATCCTGAGGGCAAGCCGCAGCACCTTCAGGATCTCCTCCTCCACCTGGTCGGGACGGCAGATGATGTGGGCGTCGTCCTGGGTAAAGCCCCGGACCCTAAGCAACCCGTGCAATACCCCGCTCCGCTCATAACGGTAGACGGTGCCCAGCTCGGCGTACTTGATGGGGAGGTCCCGGTAGGAGCGGGTGCGGGTTTTGTAGATGGCGATGTGGAAGGGACAGTTCATGGGCTTGATGAAGTACTCCTGCCCTTCTATGTCCATGGGGGCGTACATGCTCTCCCGATAGAACTCGAGGTGCCCCGAGATCTCCCACAGGCGCGACTTCCCGATGTGGGGGGTGTACACGAGCTCGTACCCTTCCCGCTCGTGCTCCCTCACCCAGAACTCCTCAATGATGCGCCGGACCTTGGCCCCCTTGGGGTGCCAGAGGACGAGCCCTGCCCCGATCTCGTTGTGGATGGAGTAGAGGTCCAATTGCTGCCCCAGGGTGCGGTGGTCCCGGCGCCGGGCCTCCTCCCGCCACTTGAGGTACTCTTCCAGGGCCTCGGCGGTGGGGAAGGCGGTGCCGTAGATCCGGGTGAGCATGGGGTTGTTGGGGTCCCCACGCCAATACGCCCCCGCTAGCTCCAGCACCTTGAAGTGCTTCACCATCCCCGTGGAGGGCAGGTGCGGCCCGCGACAAAGATCGATGAACTCCCCCTGCTTGTAGAAGGAGATCTCCTCGTCCGGGATCTCGGCGATGAGCTCGAGCTTGTACACGTCGCCGCGTTTCTTGTAGAGCTCTATGGCCTCCTGCCGCGAGAGGAAGACCCGCTCCACGGGGTAATCGGCGGCCACGATCTTCCGCATCTCCTCCTCGATTTTGGGGAGATCCTCGTGAGAGATGGGCTTTTCGAACTCGAAGTCGTAGTAGAAGCCGTCGCGGATGGAGGGGCCGATGGCGAGCTTGGTCCCCGGGAAGAGCCTGAGCACCGCCTGGGCCATTATGTGGGCCGCCGTGTGCCGCAGGATCTCCAGGGCCTCGGGATCCGTGATCGTGAGGGCCTTTACCTCCCCATCCGTGGGGAGGGGATCCCGGATGTCGCGGAGTTCCCCATCCTGGAGGGCTCCCACGATCCCGTCGGCGAGCCCCCTCTCCCGGAGGAGCTCGAGGAGGCTCACCCCCGAAGCCTCGATGACATCGCCCTGCGGCAACACCACTTTGGCCATCGCGTCCCCCTTTACCCTAGGGAATTACCGCTAAAGTTAGCCGCTTGTTCTGTCCTTCACAACTCCGCCGGCCATCCGGCTCGGCACCGATTCCGCGCGGAATTGCGAACGAAAGAACTTGCCATCCCATCGCAAATTCCGTAACATCTGGCGGAGGTTGCGATGGGGAAAATTGAGGTAGCTTACATAGAAGACGAGATGGAGCAGTCGTACATCGACTACGCCATCTCGGTAATCCGCGGCCGCGCCATCCCCGACGTAAGAGACGGCCTGAAACCCGTCCAGCGGCGCATCCTTTACACTATGCGGGAGCTGGGCCTCCTCCCCGGCCGTCCCCACAAGAAGTCGGCCCGCATCGTGGGCGAGACCATGGGTAAGTACCACCCCCACGGGGACATGGCGGTGTACGAGGCGCTGGTGAACATGGCCCAGCCCTTCTCCACCCGCTACCCCCTGATCGACGGCCAGGGCAACTTCGGCTCCATCGACGGGGACGAGCCCGCGGCGATGCGCTACACCGAGGCGCGCCTGGCCCCCATCGCCATGGAGTTCCTGGAGGAGCTCGCCGAGGAGACGGTGGAGTTCCTCCCCAACTTCGACGCCTCCCTGGAGGAGCCCGAGGTCCTCCCGGCCAAGTTCCCCCACATCCTGGCCAACGGGGCGTGGGGGATTTCGGTGGGGATGACCACCCAGATCCCGCCCCACAACCTCCGGGAGCTGATCCAGGCTACCCTCTATGTCCTGGATCACCCCGACGCCACCGCGGCAGAGCTCCTCCCCCTGATCCCGGGGCCCGACTTTCCCACGGGAGGCCTCATCGTGGGGCGGGATGGGATCAAGAAGGCCTACGAGACCGGGATGGGGCGGTTCCGAGTGCGGGCCCGGGCCTTCGTGGAGGACTCCCGCATCGTGATCACCGAGATTCCCTATCAGGTGCGCAAGACCTCCATCCTCGAGTCCATCGCGGCCAAGGTGAAGTCCGGCGAGATCGAGGGCATCTCCGATCTCAGGGACGAGTCGGACCGGGAAGGATTGCGCATCGTGGTAGAGCTGAAGAAGGGGGCCGATCCCAACGCGGTCCTCTACAAGCTCTTCAAGCTCACCCCCCTCGAGCGCACCTACTCCTGCCACTTCCTGGTGATCGTGGACGGGGCGCCCCGGGTCCTTTCCCTCCCGGCCCTGCTCAAGGTCTTCCTGGACTTCCGCCGAGGGGTGGTGGACCGCCGCACCCGGTATCGGCTGCGCCAGGCCAAGGAGCGCGCCGAGGTCCTGGAAGGCTTCCGGAAGGCCCTGGACCGCCTGGACGAGGTGATCGAGATCGTAAGGACCTCCAAGGACCCCGAGGAGGCCAAGGTCCTGCTTGTGGCCGAGATCGGCCTCACCGACCGCCAGGCCGACGCGGTCCTCAAGATGCGCCTGTCGCAGCTCACCCGCATGGAGCGCCGGTCCATTGAGAAGGAGCTCGCAGAGCTAAAGGAAAAGATCGCCGAATACGAGGCGATCCTCGCCGATCCCAAGGTACGGGACCAGCTCATCCGTGAGGAATTGGCCGCGATCGCCGAGAAGTACGGCGACGACCGCCGCACCGAGATCGTGTCCGAGGCGGAGGAGGTGCTGGAGGAACCCCTCCGGCCCAAGGTGGAGGTGCTGGTGGCGGTCACCGCCAAGGGTTACATCAACGTCACCGAGCGGGATGCCTTCCGGGCCCAGGGCCGGGGCGGAAAGGGCGTCATCGGGATCCGCCCCAAGGAGGGGGATTTCCTGCGGGTGATGGTCCCCGCCCACACCTACTGCGACTTGCTCCTTTTCACCGACATGGCCAAGGTCTTCAAGCTCCCCCTGGGTCGGCTTCCGGTGGGCAACCGCGACTCCACCGGCAAGAACCTGCGGCAGTTCCTGGAGATCGCCCAGGACGAGGAGATCCGGGCGGCCCTTCCGGTGGAGGACTACGGCCGGGGCTTTTGCCTCTTCGCCACCCGGCGGGGGATCGTGAACCGAAACCCTCTCTCCGACTACGCTAACGCCCACTCCAAGGGGATCATGGCCCACACCGCCGTGGATGCCGATCGCCTCGTGGACGCCCTGATCAGCGCCGGGAGAGGCGAGGTCCTGGTGGCAACGGCCAAGGGAAAGGCCATCCGCTTCCCGGAGGAAGAGGTCCGCCTCACCCGCCGTCCCTCCAAGGGGGTGATCGGGATCCGCCTGGACCCGGACGACGCGGTGATCGGGATGGTGTGGTGGCCCAAGGGCTCACCCCCGGACCACCTCCTCTTCGTCACCGAGAACGGGTACGGGAAGCGCATCGAGCCGGGGGAGTTCCCCCTCCAGGGCCGGGGCGGAAAGGGGGTCATCGCCATCAAGCTCGATCGCACCTCCGGCCCCCTGGTGGCGGTGGTCCCGGCGCACGCGGGCGCGGAGGCCCTGGTCTCCACCGCCATGGGAAAGGTGATCCGCTTCCCCGTGGACGAGGTCTCGGTCTTCTCCCGCTACGCCCGGGGGGTGAGGCTGATGCGCCTTTCCGCCGAGGATCGGGTGGCATCGGTAGTAGTGGTCTGAAGGGAGGCCCCATGGACATAGCCGAAAAGGTCCGCCGGGATATCGAGGCCCTGGGGAGGAACGCGGAGACCCTGATCCCCGAAGAGGACCTGGCGCGGAAGCTGGAGCGCTTCTATCGGGAGGGGAAGCCCCTCCGGGTGAAGCTCGGGATCGACCCCTCGGCCCCCCACCTCACCCTGGGGCACGCCGTGGTGCTCCGCAAGCTACGGCAGTTCCAGGATCTGGGCCATACCGCGGTCCTGGTGGTGGGGGATTTCACCCGCAGGATAGGGGATCCATCCGGGCGGGCCAAGACCCGGCCCCCCATGTCCCCGGAGGAGATCCAACGCAATATGGCCTCCTACAAGGAGCAGGCGTACAAGATACTCGATCCCGACCGGACCGAGGTCCGGTACAACTCCGAGTGGTTGGGAAAGCTCACCTTCGAGGACGTGATCCACCTCACCGCCAAATACACCGTGGCCAGGATGCTAGAGCGGGATGACTTCAAGCGCCGCTTCGAGGAGGGGATCCCCATCACCATCATGGAGTTCCTGTATCCGTTGGCCCAAGCGTACGATTCCGTGGCCATCGAGGCCGACGTGGAGCTCGGGGGCTCGGACCAGCGGTTCAACCTCCTCATCGGTCGGGAGATCCAGCGGGAGTACGGCCAGGAACCCCAGGTGATCCTCACCATGCCGCTCCTCATCGGCACCGACGGCGTGCATGCCATGTCCCAATCCCGGGGGAACTACATCGGCATCGATGAGCCCCCGGAGGAGCAGTTCGGAAAACTGATGTCCATTCCCGACGAGCTCATGCCCCAGTACGTGACGCTCCTCACCGACCTCGACTGGGGGGAGCTGGAGAAGCTCCACCCCAAGGAGGCGAAGAAGCGCCTGGCCTGGGAGATCGTGGCATGGCTCCACGGGGAGGAGGCCGCCGATCGCGCCCGCCGCCACTTCGAGCGCGTGTTCGAACAGGAGAAGCCTCCGGAGGAGATGCCGGAGGTCCGGGTGCCCCCCGAACTCGTGGACGATGCGGGAACGGTGTGGATCATCGACCTCCTCTCGGTCTCGGGCTTGGTCTCCTCCCGCTCCGAAGCCCGGCGGCTGGTGGAGCAGGGTGGGGTGTGGATCGACGGGGAGAAGGTGGCGTCCCGGGACGCCCGGATACCGCTGCGGGAACCCGTGGTGTTGCGGGTGGGTAGGCGTCGTTTCGCGAAGGTCTTCCCTTCCCGGGGATGAAGCCCCGCGGTTGAGGGGGCGTTCGGGGAATGTTCTCCGTTGACCTCGCTATAGTTTCGGGTGCGCGACTCAGCAGTTCGGAACGGTACGGCTGAAGGTTCCGGGAACTTACGCTAAAATTCTCATGATTATGGATTCGCGCGAGCTCAGGCGGGCGTTCCTGGAGTTCTTCGAGGGCAAGGACCACGTGGTCCTTCCCTCCTCCTCCCTCGTCCCCGACGACCCCACATTGCTTTTCACCTCCGCCGGCATGGTCCAGTTCAAGGACATCTTCTGGGGCAAAGTCCCCCCGAGATACCCCCGGGTCACCACCTGCCAGAAGTGCTTCCGCACCACCGACATCGAGCGCGTGGGGACCACGGCTTACCACCACACCTTCTTCGAGATGCTGGGGAACTTCTCTTTCGGCGACTACTTCAAGGAGGGGGCTATAAGGTATGCCTGGGAGTTCCTCACCCAGGTCCTCTCCTTTCCCCCCGAACGCCTTTGGGTCTCCGTCTACGAGGAGGACGACGAGGCCTATTCGATCTGGCGCGACGTGATCGGGATCCCCCCGGAGAAGATCGTCCGGCTCTCCAAGGAGCATAACTGGTGGGGGCCGGTGGGGGGGCAGGGGCCCTGCGGCCCCGACACCGAGATCTTCTGGGACTGGGGTGAGAAGCATTCGTGTGGCCCTGATTGCAAAGGCCCCGCGTGCGATTGTAACCGTTTCTCGGAGATCTGGAACCTCGTTTTCATGCAGTTCGATGCCCAGCCCGACGGGACACTCAAGGAGCTCACCAAGAAGAACATCGACACCGGCATGGGCCTCGAGCGCACCACGGCGGTCCTCGAGGGGGTGATGTCCGATTTCGAGACCGACCTCTTCCGCCCTATCTGCGAGGAAATCGAGGCCCTGATGCCTCGGCACGCGGCACGCGTCACGCGTTACCGGAATTTGTTAGCCGACCACATAAGGGCGCTGGTGTTCCTCATCGCCGACGGGGTCCTCCCCGGGAACGAGAAACAGGGATACGTTCTGCGGCGGGTATTGCGGCGGGCGGTGCGGGCCGCGGATCGCCTGGAGCTTCCCGAAGGGATCCTGGTGCGGTTGGTAGAGCCGGTGGTGGCCACCCTGGGGGATATCTACCCCGAGATCGTGGAGCGCCGCCGTCTGGTGGAAGAGGTCCTCTCCCAGGAAGAGAAGGCCTTCAGGAGGACGCTTCGGGCCGGAGAAGCGTTGCTCGAGGAGGTCCTTTCCCAGCTCAAGGAGGGGGAGGTTCTCCCGGGGGAGGTGGCCTTCGAGCTCTACGACACCTACGGCTTCCCGGTGGAGCTCACCGAGGAAATCGCCCGGGAACGGGGGATCTCGGTGGACCGGGAGGGGTTCGAGCGGAATATGGAGGAACAGCGGGCCCGCTCCCGGAAGATCGCGGCTTATGAAGCCAAGTTCGCGGTGAAGGACCCAAGCGCCCTGGAGCCCACCCTCTTCCGCGGCCACACCGAACTTGAGTTGGAGACCGAACTCTCCGTCATCCTGGACGAATCCGGTGAATCCCACGGGTCCACCCATCACCCATCACCCATCACCCATCACGGAACCTGGAGGTTCATTTTTCCCGAGACCCCCTTCTACGCCGAGGCGGGGGGCGAGGTCGCCGATACCGGCGTGATCGAGAACCTCTCCCGCCCCGGGAGGGCGGAGGTGGTGGACGTCCAGAAGGCCGAGGGCGCCTTCCTCCATGTGGTGCGGGTCACCTCCGGGGAGTTCAGGGCGGGGGACCGGTGCCGCCTTATCGTGGACGAGGCCCGGCGCCGGGCCATCGAGCGGGCCCATACCGCCACCCACCTTTTACACGCCGCGTTGAGGAAGCATCTCGGGGAGCACGTGATCCAAGCCGGCTCCTGGGTGGGGCCGGAGGAGTTCCGCTTCGACTTCACCCACTTCGCTCCCCTGAGCGCGAACGAACTCGATGACGTGGAACGCACCGTCAACGAGGCGGTGGTCAGGGATATCGAGCTGAAGTTTCACCTGATGACGCTGGAAGAGGCCAAGCGTTATGGGGCCATCGCCCACTTCGAGGAGGAATACCGAGGGAAGGAAAGGGTGCGTGTGGTGGAGGTCCCCGGGGTATCGGTGGAGCTCTGTGGCGGTTGCCACGTGCGCCGCACCGGGGAGATCGGGCTCTTTCTGATCCTGGCGGAAGAGGG
>JAGGWU010000017.1 GCA_021163465.1 Candidatus Bipolaricaulota bacterium | reverse complement strand
GTCTGGTGATCGGGGGTGGGATCGCCGGGATCCAGGCGGCCCTGGATGTGGCGGAGGTCGGATATGAGGTAATCCTGGTCGAAAAAAGCCCCACCATCGGGGGGCACATGGCTCAGCTCTCGGAGACCTTCCCCACCCTGGACTGCTCCCAGTGCATCCTCACTCCCAAGATGGTGGAGGTCGAGCGCCACCCCAAGATCCGGCTCCTGGTTAACTCCGAAGTGGAGGAGATCTCGGGCTACATCGGGAACTATCACGTGCGGATCCGAAAAAGACCCTCGTACGTCGACCCCGATCTCTGTAACCTCTGCGGCGAGTGCGAGAAGGTGTGCCCCGTCCGGGTCCCCAACGAATTCGACCGTGGGCTATCGGAGAGGGGCGCCATCTACATCCCCTTCCCCCAAGCGGTCCCCTCTACCTATACCCTGGACGAGGAAACCTGCCTGGGGATCCGGCCCCTCATCTGCGGAAAGTGCGCCGAGGTGTGTGAGCCGAACGCCATCGACTTCGACATGTCCGCGGAGATCATCGAGGAAGACGTGGGAGCGATCATCATCGCCACCGGCTACGACCTCTACGAGGTGGAGGCCCTCCCCGAATACTCACCCCATGACCCCGATGTGATCGACTCCCTGCAGTTCGAGCGGCTCCTTTCCGCCACCGGCCCCACCAGGGGCGAGGTTCGCCGCCCCTCCGACGGCGAGATCCCCAAGACGGTGGTATTTATCCAGTGTGCGGGGTCCCGGGACCCCGAGCTCCACAAGCCCTATTGTTCCGGGATCTGCTGTATGTACACCGCCAAGCACGCGCTCCTCTACAAGCACGCCGTTCCCGACGGCCGGGCCATCGTCTTCTACATCGATATCCGCGCCCCGGGGAAGGGGTACGAGGAGTTCATCCACCGGGTGATGGAGGAGGAGAGGGTCCTCTACATCCGGGGGAAGGTGGCCAAGGTCTTCCGCGAGGGGGACAAGCTCATCGTGTGGGGGGTGGACACCCTCTCGGGGCAGCGGGTGGAGGTAGAGGCGGATCTGGTGGTTTTGGCCATGGCGGTGGTGCCCCCCAAGGGGGTGGAGGACCTCGCCCGGACGCTCAGGCTATCCTGTCTCGATGAGAACGGGTTCCTGAAGGAAGCGCACCCCAAGCTCCGGCCCCTGGAGACCCTGGCGGGGGGGATCTTCATCGCCGGGGCGGCCCAGGGGCCCAAGGACATCCCCCAGGCGGTGACCCAGGGCTCCGGGGCGGCGGCCAAGGCGATCGCCCTCCTTTCCGCCCCCGTCCTCACCCACTCCCCCGAGGTGGCGGAGGTGGACGAGGAGCTCTGTTCCGGGTGCCGGGTTTGTGCCCCGCTCTGTCCCTACGGGGCCATCACCGTGGAGGAAACCGCCCGGGTCAACGAGCTTTTGTGCGAGGGATGTGGGACCTGTGTCGCCGCCTGCCCCAGCGGGGCCCTGTCTCTGCGCAACCTGGACAATGAGCAGGTGGAGAGGATGGTGGAGGCGGCCCTGGGGGAGCTTTCGCCGGCGCGGGAAGTGGTGGAGGTGAAGGGTGGTTAGTGGAA
The DNA here is from genome assembly GCA_021163465.1 of Candidatus Bipolaricaulota bacterium. Taxonomy (GTDB): domain Bacteria; phylum Bipolaricaulota; class Bipolaricaulia; order Bipolaricaulales; family Bipolaricaulaceae; genus UBA3571. Next base: position 2,552 of record JAGGWU010000017.1, on the reverse strand, counting down.
ACGAGTTCGAACCCAGGATCGTGGCCTTCCTTTGCCGCTGGTGCGCCTATGCCGGGGCGGACCTCGCCGGCACCAGCCGCATAAAGTACCCCCCGAACATCCTCCCCATCCGGGTCCCCTGTTCCGGGCGGGTGGATCCCGCCTGGGTCCTCCGGGCCTTCGAGCGGGGAGCCGACGGGGTCTTCATCGGGGGATGCCACCCCGGCGACTGCCACTACGTATCCGGGAACTACAAGGCCCGCCGGCGCGTCACGTTGCTTAAGAAGATGCTGCCCCAATTGGGGATAGAGCCGGAGAGGTTGCGCCTGGAGTGGATCTCCGCCACCGAGGGGAAGAGGTTCGCCGAGGCGGTGGAGGAGTTCGTGGAGGAGCTCAAAGCCCTGGGCCCCTTAAGCGTGACGGGTGATCCGGTGATCAGTGATGAGTGAAAAAAGGCTGGAAAACAGGTTGAATCAAAACACATCCCCCATCATCCATGCCCCATCGCCCTCCGATCACCCATCACCCATCACCCATCACGGCGGCAAGCCAAGGATCGCCGTTTACTGGACCGGGAGCTGTGGCGGGTGCGACGTCTCGTTCCTGGAGGTGGGGGAAGCCATCGTGGAGGTCCTCTCCCGGGTGGAGATCGTGTTCTGGCCCGCACTGGCCGACGCCAAGCGCTCCGACCTCGAGGCCCTTCCCCCCGGCTACATCGACGTGGCCCTCATAAACGGGGTAATCCGCACCGAGGAGAACCGCGAGATGGCGGAGCTCCTGCGGGAGAAGTCCAAGTACGTTGTCGCCTACGGGGCCTGCGCGCACCTGGGGGGCATCCCCTCCCTGGCCAACAAGTGGGGTAAGGAAGAGATCTTCCGGACGGTGTTCGGCCCGGGATTCCGGCCCGCGTCCCCACTCGACGGCAACGGCGAGGCTACGCTCCCGGACCTCACCGAACGGGCGATGCCCCTGGAGGACGTGGTGCGGGTGGATTACGTCGTTCCCGGTTGTCCCCCGCCGGCGCCGCTGATCGCCCGGTTCTTCGAGGCGCTCCTCTCGGGGGAAATGCCGGAACCCCCATACGTCTTCGCCAACGTGAAGGCCCTATGTGAGGAATGCCCCAGGGTACGCCACGACGACCGTCGGATCGAGCGGATCGTGCGTCCCCACGAGATCGTCCCCGACCCGGAGGTGTGCCTCCTGGAGCAGGGGCTTATCTGCATGGGGCCCGTGACCCGGGGTGGATGCAACGCCCTCTGCCCCGCGGCGGGGATGCCATGCACCGGGTGTCTGGGCCCCACCCCTGAGGCCGGGGACCCCGGGGCGGCGATGCTCTCGGCCTTGGCGTCGCTCGTGCGGTTCGAGGACGAGGGCGAGGAGTACTTCGCGCGGGAAGACGAGGTCCTCGAGGCCCTGGCGGATCCCCTGGGGACCTTCTACATGTACTCCACCGGGAAGTACCGGAGGAAGAGATGAAGAAGCTCTTCATCGACCCGATAACCAGGCTCGAGGGACACGGTAGGATCCTCCTCCTTTTGGACGACGAGGGGAAGTTGGCGGATGCCTTCCTTCAGATCCCTGAACTCAAAGGGTTCGAGCTCTTCTGCCGCGGAAGAAGGGGCGAGGAGATGCCCCAGATCACCGAGAGGATCTGCGGGGTCTGTCCCGAGGCCCATCACCTCGCCTCGGCCAAATGCCTGGATGCCTGTTTCGGGGCGGAGGTGCCCCCGGCCGCGCGGGTCCAACGGGAACTCTTCTACAACGTCTACATCTTCTCCGACCATCTCCTGCACCTCATCTTCCTCGGGGGGCCGGATCTGCTCCTCGGGGCCGACGCGGAGAAGGCCAAGCGCAACATCCTGGGGATCCTGGAGGCGTATCCCGAATTCGGGAAGAAGGTGGTGCGGGTCCGGGCGGGGGCACAGAAGATATTGGAACTGATCGGGGGGAAGGCGATCCACCCCGTGTTCGCCCTCCCCGGCGGCGTGGCCAAGGCCCTCTCCGAGGAAGACCGCGCGGCGGTGGAGGAGAAGGCCGAAGCCATGGTGGAGCTCGCCGGGGACTTGGTTGAGCTCTTTCACGAGCGGATCCTCCCCGATCCCTCGTTCCAGAGCTTCCTCTTGGCGGAGGAGCTCAACTTCCCCACCCACTACATGGGTTTGGTGGACGGGGATTTGGCCCTTAACTTCTACGACGGGGCGCTGCGGATCGTCTCCGCGGAAGGCGAGGAGATCTACCACGGCCCCGCCCCCGATGCCCTCTCGCTCATCGAGGAGCACGTGGAACCCTGGACCTATGTGAAGTTCCCCTACCTCAAGGAGTACGGGTGGAAGGGGCTGGTTCCGGGGCCGGATTCGGGGATCTACCGGGTGGGGTCCTTGGCGCGGCTGAACGTGGCGGAGCGGATGGCCACCCCCATGGCACAAGAGGAGTACGAGCGGTACCTCGACTTCTTCGGGGGAAAACCGGTGCATTCCACCTTCGCCTACCACTGGGCGCGGTTGGTGGAGCTCGTGCAGGCGGCGGAGGCCGCCCTGACGCTGACCAAAGACCCGGCCCTCACCGGGGAGGAG
>JAGGWU010000140.1 GCA_021163465.1 Candidatus Bipolaricaulota bacterium | reverse complement strand
TCACAGGGAATGGGGAGATCACACGGACACTCTCCCGTTCCTCATGGAGGTGGCCAATCCGAGCCAGGGTAGATTACGTGGGCGCACCGATGAACGACTTATCTTGACCGGACAGGACAAATATTATCTGCGGGCTGCCTCGCGAGGATGGCTTTATGTCGAGTATACGGCAGAGGGATGGACCCTTGAACGGCGTGTGGGGCGGCATTTGGAAGCCCTTGCGGCCTTCTTCCGCATCTATTCGGAGCGGCACCCGGAGGCTCCCATTGTCGTTGAGGGTCTGCCCTCACTTGAGGAGCTGGAGGCGGCTTCATTAGGTGAGTTTTTGGCCTCGCCGGGAAGAACATGACATCTCTTTGCTTTCTGTTACCCACGGCTTGGTTTCTGTACAAAGGTGTAGAGGTCCTTTTCCATCACCGGTCTTTGAGAAAGGTGGTATCACGTATCCATGTGCTGGGAACACGAGGGAAATCACAAACCGTGCGGTTGATCTTGGCCGGGTTGCGGTCAGGGGGCATAAAAGCCGTTGGGAGAGTCACCGGCGAGATCCCTACACTCTTTGACGAAAAGGGGAACGCCTACCTTGTCCCTCGACGGGTTCCAGCACGGATCTCGGAGTACCTTTCCCTGACCAGGTGGGCAGCGCAAAGGGGGGCAGAGGTTTTGGTAAGTGAATGTATGGCGATCCGCCCGGAGCTGATACGTGTGACGGCGCGAATGATACGCCCCCAGATCACTGTGCTCACCAACATTCGTCCCGACCATTGCGATGTTTGGGGAGCCGGTAGGGAGGGCGTGGCGGCCTCCATAGCTGCCGGAGTAGTTGGGGGAAAGCTTTTCGCTCTCAGGAGCGAAAGGATCGGGGAACTCTGGGGAGACATCCTGGAGAAAACAAAAACGGAGCTCTTGGAGGTGCCGGATGATTACGCCAAAAAATATCTGGAAAGTCCCCCTCCCTTGAGTCTCCATTTGGGAAACCTTTCCCTCGCCCTTAAGGTATGTGAATACCTGGGTGTGGAGGGTCGCATGGCCCTAAGGGCGATGCTGCAGGAGAAAATCCCAAACTCCTTTGGGATTTGGGAACTCAGTTGGGCTGAAAGGAGGTTTTTGTTCGCCAATGCCTTCACCGCGAATGATCCCCATAGCACGAGGATCCTGTTGGAGAGAGCTTTGAGTTTCACAGGGATTCCCTATCTCATCGGCCTCTTTAATAACCGCTCCGATAGACTGTTCAGAGTGCCCCTCTTCGCGGATTTCGTACACTCCTGTCATTTCTCCAAAGTGCTCCTGTTGGGCGATCCAATCCCCCACTGGTCACGTTGGTTTCCCGGGGCTGTGCCCCTTTGGGGGAAAAGGAGGCCCGAAGCGGTTTGGGAGAGGGCCTTGGTTTCGTTCCAGGAGGTGCCGCTGTGTTTCGGTTTTGGGAATTTTAAGGGGATGGGAGCCGAGCTTGTCGATTGGGCACAGTCCCATGGGAGACAGCTGGCATGATTGGCCTTTTCGCATGTGGCATAGCTTTGGGCATGTTGGTTTACGAGATCACGGGCGTGACCCCCGGGGGGATAGTGGTTCCAGGGTACATCGCCCTATATGCGGACCAACCCCAGCGGCTCCTCGTCACCGTGGCCGTAGCCGTTGTGACTTGGCAGCTCGGGAGAGCACTTTCTCGTTTCCTGTTTCTCTACGGCAGGGTAAGGTTCGGGAGTTACCTTCTGCTTGGTCTGGGACTCCAAGCAGGCGTCAATTCGTTGATCGGCAAAGGGTTTTGGCTTCCGGAGTGGAGTGCACTGGGGATGATCATACCGGGGCTTATAGCTAACGAGTTCGAGCGGCAGGGGTTCTGGGAGACATTGGCAGCGATGCTTGTTGTAGGGGGAATCCTTTACATCGTTAAGACCCTTGCCTTCAGGCTATGAGAAGATCCCGGGTTCCTCGCTGGTATCTGGGGTGTCTCGCGGCTTTTGTGGTTTTGGCCTGCATAGTCCTTCGCTGGGCCAGAGTCGAGAAGCCGTTGCCGATATATGAGGAACAATTTATGGCTGCGGAGAAAATGTTGACCGCTTATGAATTCCTTTGGGCTGCCTGTCCGGATGATTTGAAGGACCCCTCACGTGACCCTAACCGAACCGGCCTTATTGGACCGGAGTTCGGGGACCTCCTCACCACACTGGGTTCGCTCACCGCCAAAAGGACAGCGACGAACCCCGATTTCGCTGCCTTGTTCATAAGGTGGTTTTGGGAACTCGGCCTTGGACCAGGAGACCGAGCGGTGCTTGCTTGCTCCAGCTCATTTCCGGCTTTGATCCTTGCCGCTGTGATCGCCGCAGAGGCGATGGACTTAGAACCCTTCATTATGCTCTCGTTAGGGGCATCCTCTTACGGGGCTACCAGTTCCCAGTGGACTTGGTTGGATATGGAGGAAGTGCTTTACAGCCATGGGCTCATCCGTCATCGAACCACGATCGTCTCCCTGGGGGGAGAGGGAGACGTCGGTTCCTCCCTTTCAGTGGAGGGGAAAGAAAATGCCCTCGCGGTCTGCAAGCGCCATGGTATCTCCCCCTTAATCGGAAGGGACTTCCAAGATCAACTGGCGAAAAAATTGGCCTGTGTAAGGGACTTTCGGCCAGAGGTTTTTGTCAATATCGGGGGGAATCAGGTCCACATAGGAGAAAAGGGGCACCTACTTCCCTCGGGTGTGATACATAAGTCAGGGAGACTTCCCTGGAGGGAGCTCGGCCTTGCCGGGTGGTGTCTAAAAAGCGGTGTTCCCGTCATTCATTTGTTACGGATCGAAGAGATAGCCTTACGGAACGGCCTAAAGGTTGATCCAATTCCCCTGCCATCTCCTGGTAGTTGCCCCGTGTACTTTCGGCAGGATGTCCATTGGATTCCATTGATTCCTCTGCTTGCAGCCATAGCGGGCTTCCTTCTTTTGGGAATTTCGTTACGTCGAAGAGTTCCAAACCGTTGAGTTGGTTCTGCAGAAATTCTTTATTGATTCTCTAATCACGACTTTGGCAATCGATCAGCGAAGGGGCCGGTTAGGAAAGGCGTTCAAGGTGCGTAAAGGGGACGCGGGCACCATGGCTCCCGGGTTGGATCAGGAAAACGAGTTTCAAGAAAGCTTCCCCACCAGCTTGGGCGGTGCTGTCCCGAGGGCCTTAACGGCCGGCATTGGCTCGGCGGGAATCTCATCCCGTAGCCTGTGTCCTGATCCCCTCGATCTCCAATGGGCCGCAAGGGCTCCGAGGAGCCCAACGAACTGCCCTCCCATCCCACCTCCTGGGGCGAGAGGTCCGTGTTCGTCCGAAGGATCCTCTTGGCCTCGTATCGGGCGGGTTCCGTGCTCGCGGATGCATCCTGGGGAGATCGAAAAGCATCACCGAGGGTCAGGTTGAAGTGCAGGTTGGCCAAACGGAGGGTCACCCCCGTGCCACAAGGTGTGACAAAGCTCTCGCCGCCCTCGGACCCGCTGGGCTTGACCCGATACAGGCTCCTTTATATGCTTTAGTCACCTATGAGCCATAAACATCATGGGCATCGCCACCCGCCTCGGGTCCGCGGGCTCGTCCTCCCCTGGCTCCTCCTCGCCCTGGCCCGCGGCCCCACCCACGGATACCAGCTCCTGGAACAGCTCGTCGATGCCGGCCTCCCCGTGGATCCCGGGATCCTCTACCGCACGCTCCGCACCCTGGAAGAGGAAGGCACGGTGGTCTCGGCCTGGGATACCGAGGGTACAGGTCCCGCCCGTCGGGTTTACCGCCTCACCGACCAGGGATGGGAACTCCTGGCCACGTGGGCCCGGTACTTCGAGGACCTGCGGGAAAAGCTGGGGGAGTTCCTCAGGGCTTACCGGGAACTCCCGAGGGATACGGGATAAAATGCCGCGCACAAGATGAGGGATATCCTACGGGAACTTTGGCGCTACAAACATTGGGTTCTCCTTGGGGTTCTCTCCCTCTTCGTGGTGGATGCTGCTCAACTCCTTTCGCCCCTGGTCATCCGCGCCGCGGTGGATGACCTGGTGGCCGGGGTTGGACAGCGCCTTCCCCGCTACGGCCTCTACCTCTTAGGCCTCGCCACCGTTACCTTCGTTTTCAGGTTCGCCTGGAGGATGTTCCTCTTCGGCGCCGGAAGGAGGATCGAGCTGGATCTTCGGAACCGGCTCTTTTCGCATCTGCTCAGACTTTCCCCCTCCTTTTACCTCCGCCGCACCACCGGTGATCTCATGGCCCATGCCACCAACGACCTGGAGGCGGTGCGGCGGGCCTGTGGGCAGGGGGTGCTTTTGGCCGCCGACGCCGTCTTCATGGTCTCCTTCTCCCTCGCCTTCCTCGTCTCCATCTCCCCCCGGCTCACCTTGTACGCGTTCGCGCCCATGCCCTTGGTAACGGTGGTGGTCCTCGGGTTCGGAAGGGTGATCCACCGCCGGTTCGAGCGGGTTCAGGAGGTCTTCGCCGAGCTCACAGAAAGGGTGCGCGAGGCCATCTCCGGGATTCGGGTCATCCGCTCCACCGCCAGGGAGGAGGGGATCCAAGGGGTCTTCGAGGACACAAACCGGACCTTCATCCGGGAGAACCTCGCCTTGGTACGGGTGTGGGGGCTCTTCCGGCCCCTGATCGGGATCCTCGGGGGTCTGGGTACCGGAATCGTCCTTTGGTTCGGAGGGAAGGGCGTCCTCTTCGGTGACCTTTCCCTCGGTGATTTCGTGGCCTTCACCAGCTACTTGGGGATGTTGGTCTGGCCCATGATGGCGTTGGGCTTCATCGTGAACCTGCTACAGCGTGGTGCCGCCTCCATGAAGCGGATCCAAAGGCTTCTTTCGGAGGAGCCCGAGATCCGCTCGCCCCCGCGACCAAAGCCTATGCCCCCTTCTACCCGGCTTGAATTTCGGAACCTCACCTTCACCTACCCCTCGGGGAACGCGCCCGTGCTGCGGGGGATAAATTTGGTGGTGGAAGAGGGGATGACCTTAGGGGTGGTAGGGCTCACCGGCTCGGGAAAGACCACCTTGGTGCGGCTCATCCCCCGGCTCTACGATCCCCCGCCCGGGACCCTCTTTTTGGGAGGGACGGATGTGCGGGAGTTGCCCCTGGAGGAGCTCCGCCGCCGCATCGCCATGGCCCCACAGGACGTCTTCCTCTTTTCCGCCACCATCCGGGAGAACATCGCCTTCGGGAGGCCTGATGCCGCCGAAGAGGAGATCGTCGAGGCTGCCACCCTGGCTGGGCTATGGGACGAGATCCGCTCCTTCCCCGACGGCCTGGATACGGTGGTGGGGG
>JAGGWU010000154.1 GCA_021163465.1 Candidatus Bipolaricaulota bacterium | reverse complement strand
GATCGAGAAGGAGGCCGGAAGGCGGGGCGTCGGAGAGATCCTGATCTGGACCGACCCCAAGGCGACATGGGCCGTCTCGTTCTACCGAAAGCTCGGTTACCGTGAGGTCGATCCCACGGTCCGCTACGACAACGAGAGGATAGATACCCGGATAGAAAAGCACGGCAGCGAATTGTTGGTCCTGCGGAAGCCTCTGTAAGATGCACGTGGACATCCCCGGTCCTGAAGCGGGCAGGTGGTGAAGGGTTGATCGAGCGTGGGGAGCTCCTCCGAAGGAGGTTGATCACGGAGACCCAACTGGTCAAAGATCTTCAGGGGTTGGGCCTCAAGCCCGGCGACACAGTGATGTTGCACGCCTCGGTCAAGGCCGTCGGGTGGGTCGTGGGAGGCCCGGATGTGATCATCCAAGCAATCCTGGACGTGATCGGGCCCGAGGGGACGCTCATGATGTATGCGGGCTGGGAGGAAGCCCCCTATCTCACCATCGCCCTGGAGGAAGGTCGAGGGGAGGCGTATCTTGCGGAGTGCCCGGCCTTCGATCCGGAGAGGTCTCGGGCCAACCGGAAATGGAGCATCCTCACCGAGTACCTCCGGACCTGGCCCGGCGCCCGCCGCTCGGATCATCCCGAGGCCTCCGTGGTCGCGGTGGGGGCCAAGGCGGCATGGCTCACGAAGGACCATCCCCTCAATTACCCCTACGGCCCGGGCTCGCCCTTCGCCAAGCTCTGCGAGGCCGGCGGGAAGGTCCTGCTCCTGGGGTCGCCCTTGAACGCCGTCACGGTGCTCCACTACGCCGAGACGATCGCGGAAATCCCCGACAAAAGGATCGTCTGCTACCGGATGCCGACTCTCAGGGAAGGAAAGCGGGTCTGGGTGGAGATCGAGGACATCGACACCGGTGAGGGGATCGTGGAGGGGCATTCCAACGAGGAATATTTCGCGGAAATCGTCCGGGAATACCTCGCCTCCGGCAAAGGGCGCTGGGGGACGGTGGGAGCTGCATCGTCATACCTCTTCGATGCTGCGGAGCTCGTGCGTTTCGCCGTCCACTGGTTAGAACGGTCTTTCGGCGGGAAAGCGTGAGGAGGTGGGCGATGGAGGTCCCCGTTATCCGGGATTTCCGTGAGATCCCTGAAGGGGTGGACACGGGCTTGCTTTTGGAATGCGAGTTCGGCATGGCCAAGTGGGCGGTATACACCACCGCCGTTGAATACGGGGTCTTCGATCGGCTTTCCTCGCCCTCGACCGCGGAGGAGCTCGCGGAGCGGGCCGGGTTCCATCCCACGGTGACGAAGCATCTCCTGGATGCCCTCGTGGGGCTCGGCCTCCTGGTGAAGGAGGGAGGGCGTTACCGGAACTCGTCGCTTGCCGAGAGGGTCCTCGCCCGCTACGGGTTCGTCTTCAGTTCGGCCAAGCGCCATCCCTTCTGGGGGAGATTGGGCAGGATGCTCGTGGAGGGGAAGATAGAGCCCTTGGGCGGCGAGGGGGAGCCGCCCTTCGGCGACTTCGAGCTCCAAAGGCACTATGCCCTACGGGCCCTGGCCGGGGAGTTCCAGGCGACGCTGAAACTGATGGAGGCGGAGGGCATCTTCTCCATGATACGGAGGTTCATCGACGTGGGCGGGGGACACGGGATATACGCCATAGGGTTCATGAAGACCCATCCGGGGCTTAAGGGGGCGATCCTCGATCGGCCGGAGGTGCTCCCCATCGCCCGGCGGTTCGTGGAGGCGTATGGGCTAGAAGAAAAGATCGAGCTCATCGCCGGCGACATCTTCCGGGACCGGGTACCGGGCAGTTATGAGCTCGCCTTCATCTCCAACATCGGCCTCCCCTATGTGCCCCCCGATGCCATCGAGGCTGCCTTCGGGGAGCTTCACCGGGTCCTGGAGCCTTCCGGTGTGCTCGTGGTGAAGGAGATCGCTCCCCACAGGGATTGGGCGGAGTCCTTCTACCAGCTTGCCCATCAGCTTCTCGCATTGGTGCAAAGCGGCGATCCGGAGTGGCTCGCCTCCATGCCCACCGCGGACGACTTCATGGGGATCATGCGACGGGTGGGCTTTCCCCGGACGAAGTTCCTGGGGTGGATCGGACGCTGGGAGACGGTGGTGATGGGATGGAAAACAGGGGAGGAGGATCTCAGGAGAACTACAAAGGAAACTTGAATGCTTCTTCCCAGTCTTTCCTAAGAGCTGCTCGTGGTCACGGACCTCGACCAGCTCGGTTCGGGTTCCTCCGGACCGGACACTTCGACCACTGGTTGGGTGTCCGACAGGGAGCTCAACGGCCGGGAACTCCGGCCTTTCAGGATTGCCGGTACCCAAGAAGAGCGAGGCTCATGGGCTATCCTTTCCGCTGGCCGTCTCACCGAGGTGGCGCGGATAATTGGGGGAAGAATGGAAGACCGTGTAGACCCTGGGTTTCGGGGCCGAGAGGTACATTTGGGCGATGACTTTTGGTCCACCTGGGTCCAGCCGATCCCGGCGCTCGATGTGGGGTGCGGTCCGGGGACGTTCACGCGGCACCTCCCTCATCGTGAGCGGCAGGAAGGGAGGGGCGGCGTGATGGTGACGTGGGACGAGCTCTTCAGGAGGGGGGATTTCGCCGCGCGGGAGCCGACCTGGTCGGTGCGGCGGTTCGCCGCGCTCCTCGCGGAGCGGGGCGCAAAGCGGGTGCTGGACTTGGGGTGCGGGGCGGGGAGGCACGTCGTGTTCCTGG
>JAGGWU010000141.1 GCA_021163465.1 Candidatus Bipolaricaulota bacterium | reverse complement strand
TGGTACCCCCCTCATCCGGAGCCACCGGCTTTGGGCGGCCGTCGCCCCCACGGGGGTTGTCCACCGCCTGGACGCCGACACCTCGGGGGTCATCGTCCTGGCCAAGACCGAGGAAGCTTATAGGTCCCTCGTGGAGCAATTCCAGCGCCGCGAGGTGGGGAAGGAATACCTGGCGTTGGTGGAGGGAGAGGTGGAGCCGGAGAAGGGCCTCATCGAGGGCCCCATCGGACGCGATCCCCACCGGCCGCGGTGGATGGGGATCGTCGAGGGGGGCAAGGAGGCGGTCACCGAGTTTGAGGTCTTGCGGCGGGAAAAGGGTCGGACACTCCTCCTCGTGCGGCCCAAGACGGGAAGGACCCATCAGATCCGAGTTCACCTCTCTTCAATCGGGCACCCGGTGGTGGGGGATCCCCTATACGGCAGGGGTGAGGGGAGGCTGATGCTCCACGCCTGGAGGCTCTCCTTCCGACACCCCAAGTCCGGAGAAATGCTTTCTTTCAGCGCGTCTCCCCCTCCCGAGCTCCGCCGTTGGCTCGAAGGAGCTTGAGGAGGTAGTAAACGCCGCTCAAGAAGTTGGCCCCAACCGCTGCCCAGAAAAAACTCTCTCCCCAGGGGCTCCAGTAGAGGGCGATGGCGGCCAAGGCCGTGGCCCCGGCGGCGGCCTTCCCCGGGATCTCGGCGGAGCGGATCTCCCGCCGCTTAAGGTAAAGGTAAGCGGCCCCTATCCCGAGGCCCAATTGAGGCACGAGGTATCCCACCAGGGCTTCCCAGGAGATCCTCCCCAGGACGGCGAAGCTGGCGAAGACCCCCAGGAAAAGGAGCTTGTCCGCCGCCGGATCCAGGACCTTCCCCACGGGGGTAACCTCCCGCCGGGTGCGGGCCAGATATCCGTCCAAAAGATCGGTCGTAAATCCAAGGAGGAAAAAACCGAACCCGAGAGGAAGGGCACCTCGTACGGTAAAGTAAACCGCGGGCCCGGTGGCTGCGAATCGCAGGAACGTGAGACAGTTGGCCAGCGTCATCCACCAATCTTAACGCAAAAGGACCTCCCTGCCATCCAAAATTTCGCCGGCTATAATGGAAAAAACTCACATCGGAGACCTATCTCCCAAGGAGGACAGTGATCATGACCAGACGGGTGATCATCCTCGGGGCTGCGGGAAGGGATTTCCACAACTTCAACGTGTTCTTCCGGGACAACGCCGACTACGAGGTGGTTGCCTTCACCGCCACCCAGATCCCGGGGATAGAGGGACGGCGGTATCCCCCCGAGTTGGCGGGGGAGCTCTATCCCCAGGGGATCCCTATCGAGCCCGAAGAGAAGTTGGAAGAGATCATCCGGGAGAAGGGCGTGGAGATCGCCGTATTCTCTTATTCGGACGTATCTCACCAACATGTAATGGAGCGGGCGGCCAGGGCCCAGGCGGCCGGCGCCGATTTCTGGTTATTGGGCCCGGAAAGCACCATGCTTACCGCGGCCAAACCGGTGGTGGCGGTGTGTGCCGTACGTACCGGTTGCGGCAAATCCCAGACCACCAGGAAGGTGGCCGAGATCCTGAAGGCACACGGAAAGAGGGTGGCGGTCATCCGACACCCCATGCCATATGGGGACCTCACGGCGCAGCGGGTGCAGCGGTTCGCCTCCCTGGAGGACCTGGATCGCCACCGGTGCACCATCGAGGAACGGGAGGAGTATGAACCCCACATAAACCGGGGGAATGTGGTCTACGCGGGGGTGGACTATGCCGAGATCCTCAAGGCCGCCGAGGCAGAGGCCGATGTGATCCTCTGGGACGGTGGGAACAACGATTTCCCGTTCGTAAGGCCGGATCTTTTGATCGTGGTGGCCGATCCCCTGCGGGTTGGACATGAGCTTACCTACTGGCCCGGCTCGGTGAACATCCGCATGGCCGATGTGATAATAGTAAATAAGGTGGATTCGGCCTCGTTGGAGCAACTGGAGCGCCTGAGGGAGAACATCTCCCGCGTGAACCCCCGGGCAGTCCTGATCGAGGCCGCCTCCCCCATCACCGCGGAGGAACCGGAGCTTTTGCGGGGAAGGCGGGTCCTGGCCATCGAGGACGGCCCCACGGTTACCCACGGGGAGATGCCCTACGGTGCAGCCGCGGTGGCGGCACGCAAGTTGGGGGCGGAGTTGGTGGATCCCCGGCCTTATGCCCGAGGGGAGATCGCCGAGGTCTACTCCAAGTACCCCCACCTTGGACCGGTCCTACCCGCCATGGGGTACGGGGAGAAGCAGATCGCGGACCTCGCCGCCACCATCGCCGAGGTCCCCTGTGATGTAGTGGCCATCGGCACCCCCATCGACCTGCGGCGGTTGATGGAGATGCCCGTCCCCGCCACCAGGGTCCGCTACGAGCTCCAGGAAATCGGATCCCCTACCCTCGAGGACGTGCTTTCCGATTTTCTGCGGGAGGGCTAGCAAACCAATGTTTTAGGGATCACGGACATGGGGGCGAGGCCAGGTGGACAAGACCGCTGAGGCATTGTAAAGCGCTTCCTCCGGGACGAGCGCTCCCTTCCGTACCCTTCGGGGGAAAGGAGGCGAGATGAAAAGGGGAGCGCTCGTCCTTTTTGCCGCATCGATGGTGTGTTTGGTGGCTTTGGGTGAGGGGGGATCCCTTTCGGGATCATTCGGGACTGATGCGGACTTCCTTTATGATGGGGTCGCCTGGGACTTCTCGGGAGGGGTGACCCTTTCCCTTACCTTCGCCGGTGCAGGGGTCCGAAGCCGCACCGAGTTCTCCTTCGCCGGCTTTGAAGCGGAGAAGCTGGATTTCCTCTTTACCTTGGAGGACGTCTTCCTCATCCGTAACGGCCTCGCGTTCGACCCTTGTTTCTCACGATATGAACTGGAACTTTCCGGATCCATGTTCCAAAACGGGTGCTGTGCCGGGGGGTTCGATTGGCGCACCATCTTCGTTTATGCGAACCTGGCTTCCCCGTGTCAAACCCCGGATTACACCATCGGTTTCGTCTTCGGAACAGGCCTTACCTGGTACCTCGACGAGTGCTGTACTTGCTTCGAGATCCGCAATTACTTGAGCTTTGGGGTCGGGGGTCTGTATTACCTGGTGGACGACGATTACCTCACGTGGATTTACCCGGTCCCTGGGGTCTTCTTCGAGGAGGACCTCCTCACCGTCTCCCTAAAGGCTCCGGCGTTCCTGGGGGAGACCATGGTTTTCTTCGACGCGGGCGGTTTCCAGTGGGCGAGGTTCACCGGCAGGATCACCTTGGCCGAGGCGTTCGATCTTGGGGGCAGGGTAACCTTTGTGAGCCCCTTTGTCTTCAGCACCGGCGACTTCATCTTCGGTATCAACCTGGATGGCTTCTCGGCCCGTTCCATCACCACCTTCGACCTTGTGGGGTTTCTGTCCGAGGAGCTTCGGTTCGAGCTCGAGAGCAATGGGCTCAAAGGGTTCCTGTGGCTTTACTTCGATGTGTTCGGGGTGATCGACATCACTACCGGGTTGGAGGTGAGCTGGTAAAATGGGGCGATACTGGGGGTGATGTTTATCACAGATTAACGGGCGGGGCGAGCGTATACTCCCCCTTGGTGGTACCCCCCTCATCCGGAGCCACCGGCTTTGGGCGGCCGTCGCCCCCACGGCCGCCCAACTTTCATTGGGCTCGCCGCGAGAGCCTGTGAAGCCCGGATATGCTCCCGATATCCAGCTTGGCCAAGGGGTTCCACCGGGGTTGGCCGTCATCCCACGGAGGGAATCCAAAGACAAGGTAATGGATATCACGGCCATTTTTCCTTAATTCCCGAAACAAAGACGGGAGGCGCGAGAGCACCCTGCCTTTTTCCTGCCTTCGGCTCATGGGGAGAATGGCGACGAAGGAGGAGGGGAATGAAGAGGATATTCGCGGGGGCATTCACGTTTCTTTTCGGGGTTTCCGCTTTTGCCTTGAGCCTTACCGGCTCCTGGGAGGCCCGGGTGGACGTCCTCCCCGCCCTGGAGCTCGGCCACATAAGCTTTACCATCGGCGTAACCAACCGGGAGTTGACCATCTGTACCACCTCTGTCTTCGAAGGGGACGAGGGCTTCACCGAGGAGCGATTCGGCATCACGGGGCAGTTGGGACTCTTCTCCTTGGCGGGGGAGGCCCTGATTGCCCCCGGGGTTGTGGTGCTCAAATCCACTCCCTACACCGCCACGGGAGATCCCGTGGCACCTCCCCTGAGCCCTCCGGAGGTGGAATGGAAGATCCTGGGCCCGATCTACCGTTCCTCCTACCTCCGGCTCGGGGCTGCGTTTTTGGGGGCGGACTTCTCCCTCAAGATAGAGCACTTCCTGGAGCACGTCCTGGAGTTTTCTTTCGGTGATTTCGGCCAAAGCTGGTCCACCGACTGCCCCTCCAACTCGCGCTACCTCATTGCTTCTCGCGATCGGGAGATCGACGTCCCGCGGGTGGTAATCTCCTATTATGCCGATGCCGCCAAGACCGCCTTGATCAGGCGCGAGGCCGTGGAAGGGCCTTTCGAGGTGCTCCCCGACCTGAGCGATTACACCCCCGCCGCCAGGACCTATCTTCAGAACATCGCCGCAGCCCGTGCGACGGAGCTCGGAGCTGCCGCCTTCGAGGTCCCGCCCCCCACCACATCCGAGCTTGTGTTCAAACTATGGGTCCCGTACTACATGCGCTACACCTTCACCACCTGCGCCCCTCCCTTCCGGGCGGAAGCGGTCTTCGACGATGTGGGCACCGGGATCCAGTTCGTGGAGGCCACCCTGTCCTTGGAAGGGATCTCCCCCTGCTGTGGCATCGGCATCGGGGCTGAGCTCTCCTTCACCAAATGCCGGGGCTTCGAGTACCTGGAGATCCGGCTGCAGGATGCGCTACGGGTCTGCTGTGGGCTGGATTTCGACGTAACCCTCCGCTTCACCACCACCCATAATACCATCTCCCTGGAGTTCGAGGGGTTAACCTGGAAGCCCTGTGTCAAGATCTACGCCGAGCCGGAATTCATCGACGAATACACCATCGGCGGGCTTAACATCTACGGATTCGAGATCTGTTGTGATCTCGGAGACCGCGGCTATGCCAAGATCGTTACCGCCTTCGATGTGTTTGCGCTGGAGGATATCTTGGAAGAAGATATCTTCCGGGGAGACGAGTTCCAGTATCTGGAGGTCGGGGTATGCGGCGAAGCATGCTGCGGCCAAGTCTATCAGTTCAAGGGCTTCATCTTCTTCCAGGAGTCGGGGAGCTTCATGGGCATTACCAGGGTGGGGGCCGAGCTCACCTTCTCCCTCTTCCGCGGTTTCACCTTCGGCTTCAGCTGGGACACAAGCCCCCTCTTTTCCTTCACCTGGACCTTGAGCTTCTGAGGGCGGGGTGATGGAAAGGGAGCTCCTTTCCCGCGCGGCGGAACTCCTCCGGAAGGAAGGGCGGTTGATCCGCCTACCCCCTGATAAGACGGTGGTCTTCGTGGGAGATACCCACGGGGACCTCGAAGCCTCGGAGTTCGTGATCTCCCGTTTCCTTCGCGCCGACCACGTCATCGTCTTCTTGGGCGATTATGTGGACCGAGGGCCGGACTCGGAGGGGAATCTGGAGCTGCTTTTGCGCACCAAGATCCACTACCCGGACCGCATCTACCTCCTTATGGGAAACCACGAGGCGTGGACCGTGGAGCCCTTCTCCCCCGCGGACTTTTGGCGCCGGCTCTCGCCCGACGAGGCCCGGTTTGTGGGCGAGGCCTTGGCGGCCCTGCCCTTCGCCGCCCATCACCCTGCCGGAGTGCTCGCCCTCCACGGGGCTTTCCCCGACGTGGAACGGTTGGAGGAGATAGAGGACATAAAGTTGGGCTCCTTCGATTGGCGGAAGATCACCTGGGGGGATTGGGTGGATGCGCCGGGATACGTGGTGGACCCGGGGACCTTCGGCCGGCCGGCTTTCGGCCGTGATTACTTCGAAGAGGTGATGAAACGGTTGAATTTAAGGGTCCTGGTGCGGTCCCACCAGCCCTTCGCCCCCCTATACCTGTTCGAGGACCGTTGTCTCACCATCTTCACCTCCTCGGCCTACGGGGGGACGGAGAGGGCAGTGGCGGTCCTGAAGCCCGGCCGCAAGGTATCCTCAGCGAGGGATTTGGAACTACACTACATCTAAGGCTTGTGGGGCTTGGAGGCGAGCTCCTCCGGCGGGGCCTCGGCGAGCCATTTCCCAAACCGAAGGAGTTTGTTCACTGCCGCTTCCAAGATAGTTCTTCCCTTTTCCGGTGAGGCTTTCGTGGGGGCACCGACACACCCTGCGGCGGCGAAGTCGACGGTATCGTAGCCCACCTCGACCCCTTGGATTTTCCTTCCCCACGCCGGCGCCGCTTGCGCGGCGGCTTCCGGGAACTTGTCGGGACGTACGAGCTCGGGAGCGATGTGCCAGACCACCGAGGTCTCCAGCTCCCCGGCGTGGCCGCCGCCGTCTTCCAATACCTCCCGGATCTCCTCCTCCACCGCCCGCCACCAAACGTACACGAAGGCGAAGATCCCTTCGTCCCGGAGGCGCCTGGCCGCGTCCATGAGCGCCGGGGTATTCCCCCCGTGGCCGTTGACGAGGACAAACTTCTTCAACCCGTGGTAGGCCAGGGCCCGGGCGATCCCCTCCACATATGCCCTGAGGACCTCCGGCTCCACCCAAAGCGTGCCCCAGAACTGCCGATGGTGGACGGAGACCCCCACGGGGACGGTGGGCAGGAGGAGGAAACCGCCCTGCCGGGCGGCTTCCCGGGCGATCCAGGCGGCGGTGAGATGATCGGTCCCCAACGGGAGATGGGGCCCGTGTTGCTCGGTGGAACCTATCGGAAGCAGCGCCACCCTGGCCCGAGAGATGGCTTCTTTGGCCTCGGGCCAAGTAAGGTTGGCTAACTCCAAGAAATCTCCTTCACCCTTCCTTTCCCCGGCCGTACTTGCGGGCGAACCTCTCCGCCCGTCCCCCAGCGTCCACGAACCGCTGCTCCCCCGTGAAGAAGGGATGGCATTTGGAGCAGATATCTACGTGAAGTTCGGGCTTTGTGGAGATGGTCTCGTATTTAGCTCCACAGGAGCAGTAGATCACGGCCTTGTACAGCTTGGGATGGATATCCTTTTTCATGGCGATCACCGCTTGGAGTACTGCTCTTTCTTGCGGGCCTTACGGCGCCCGTATTTCTTGCGCTCCACTTCCCGGGCATCTCGGGTAAGCAACCCGGCATCCTTGAGGCGCTTCTTGAACTCAGGATCCACCCCCACCAAGGCCCGGGCGATCCCGAGGCGAATCGCCTCCAGTTGTCCCGTAATCCCTCCACCTTCCACCCGGGCCTTGACGTCGTAGCGGCCCAGGGTCCCGGTGATGTAGAAGGGGGTCAGGAGATGGCGCTGGATGTAGTCCTTGGCGAAGGCGAACCCGGCGAAATACTCTTCCGCCGGCCGCCCGTTCACCCAGATGCGCCCCTCGCCCTCCCGCAGGTAGACCCGGGCCACCGATTCCTTCCGGCGTCCCACGGCGTGGATATAGGGGCCAACCCTTTTGGGAAGCCTTGTCGTCTGTTGGGCCAAGACGTTATCACCTCCGTTCACAGGGGGGATGTTAGCTTTTCTTTTTCCCGTTGTCAAAGGATCAGGGGAGGTTCTCCAGGCGTTCCTTCACGAGCTTTTGCCACGCCTTGAGCCCTTTGAGTTCCGAGCGGAGCTTTCCGAAATTCTCCGGGGTCAAGGGCCCCATAAGACGCTTTTCTATCCGGGAGATCTTTTTCTCGATCACCTTCAGGGCCCGCTGATAGTAGGACCGGGCCCCCTCGAAATCACCGGTGCTTTGCGCGATCTCCCCAAGGAGGGCCCAGCCCCGCTCGAAGTCCGGGCTCCGTTTGACGATCCCCTTCAGGATCTCCACCGCCTGAGGGATGTCCCCGCCCCGATAGCGGACGATGGCCACGATGTATTGCGCCGCGTCTAACATGTCGCGGGGAGATTCGGTGGCGATCAGCTCTTCCGCCGCCCTGACCGCGGCGTCGAGGTTTCCCCTCTCAAGTTCCAACGCGGCGATATTGAGATAAAGGGCCTCATGGACGTAGCGGCCATCGAGGCACCGGTAAAAGCTCTCCAGGGCCTGGTCCCTAAGCCCCATCTCCATCTGGACCAGGCCGAGCCAATAAAGGCTTATCCGGGGAAAGAAATCCCAAGAGACGGCCCGCTGCAGCAGTGGATAAGCGGTCCTTAGGTCCCCCCGGAAATACGCCAACTTCCCCTGCTGCAAGTAACGATCGGCCAAAAGATCCCTCACCGCCACGACGCTTACCCCAAGCCCAAGTGCGGCCACAAACGCCACCGTCCCTTTGAGGAGCCGGCCCCGTAATACCACCGGGAAGCGGCCGACCCCTCCGTAGCGGGAAGAAAGGAGCGCCCCCAAGACTACCACGAACACCAAGCTCCCCGAGGGGCGATGCCAGGGAAAGCTCACCACGGCATGGGTTAAGAAGGTAACGAGGCCCGCCGCCAACAGGGAAAGCTCTACCCGAAGCTCTCTCTTCCCCGCCTCCCCCATCCTTCTGGTCCAAAGGTAAGAAACCAAACCGATACCTCCCAGGAGGACGATGATCCCCAACACGCCCAGCTCCGCCACCACCTGGACGTACTCGTTGTGGGCCTGGGCCGCCCGGGCGATGGGGAACCTGTAACGTTGGCCCACCGGGGAAGAGAGGAACTTGGGTTTGTAGGGGACGAAGTGGATCTTATAGCCCCCGAGGCCTACCCCGGTGAGGGGATGGTCTTTCCACATGAAGTACCCCACCCACCAGTCCCAGGCGCGAACCCGGCCGGCGTTCCGTTCCCAGGCACGTTCCACCGCGGAAAACGGAGTAGTAGCCGGGTTTAGGAGGAAAATGGCCAGAATGGCCAAGGCCACGGTGGGTATCCAGACGATCCGAAGCCTTCGGAGGATCTTGCCCCAAAGGAAGAGGATAGCGCCCAAGGCGGAGTAGATCAGGGCCCCGAGCAATCCACTTGCTCCCGCCACGGACCCCACGGCGGCCAGGGCTGTCCCGTAAAGGCCCAACCACCATATGGCCTCCTTTTTGTGGGGAAGAAGCCCCCAATACCCCCAAACGAAGGAAAGAAAAAGACCGGCAACCCCTAAGCCCAGTCTCACCCCCGTCTGGTGCACGAACAGCGTTATCGCGAGGACAAACCCAAGCCCCAAAATGACCAGGGCCCGTTGCCAGTGACGTCTAACCGAAAGAAGAAGAGCGGCACAAGGGAGAAAAAGGTAAGAGAGGAACCCTCCGAGGAAGTTCCGGTTCCCCATGGTGGCGATTACCGCGTTGAGCCCCCCGCCCGGCGCTCCCCCGGGCACCACTCCCAAATACTGGAGTAGCCCGAAAAGGCCGTTCAATACCCCCGCACAGAGGAGGGCCAAAAGGACCCACCGAAGCCCCCGGTCCTCGGAAATGGAGTTAGCCACAATGATCCCTATAAGCCCGAAGAATAGGACCAAGGTAGCGGACTGGATCACCACCCCCGCCGGTGTTCCCCCAAGGAGCGAAAGAAGCGAAACCAGGATAAAGGCGGCAAGGAGGAAGCCACCCCAGGTAATGTCCAATGTCCACTCCCGCCGAAGCCAGGCTTCCGCTCCCCAAAGCCCGTAAAGCAGGGAAACGAAAACGAGGGTGTAGATGGACTTGGTGTAGCCGTACTCGCTGTTTCCGGGAAGGAAGAAAAGAGGCATGGAAAAGACGAAGAAAACCAGGAGATAAAAACGTATTTCCCGCAAAATTCGGGGCACGTCTGGTCCCCGTTTGCGTTTCTTTTTGGCCACCGGTACCCCCTTAAAGTCCATGATAGCCGAACTGAGTTTCCCGGGAAAAGTATGGTCCCATACGCAGGGGTTGAGGTATACTCGCGGTCGGGTTTTCCATGCGGGTGCGCGGGGCGGTACTCATGCGAGAACTCGTGATCCGGACCCCGAACCGGGTTGGGCTCTTGGCCGACATCGCCACCCTTTTGGCCGAAAAGGGGATAAATATCCTGGCGCTCTACGTTTCGGCCCGGGAGGAGGAGGCGGAGATTCACTTACTTACCGAGGCCCAGCTTTATGCGCGCAAAGCCCTGGAGGAAGCGGAGTATCCCGTGGAACAGGAGGAAGTGGTCCTTCTTGAGCTCCCCCACCGGCCGGGGTTCCTGCGGCGGGTTACCGAGACCTTGCGGCGCAACGGCCTCGACATTCGATATCTTTACGCCACTGCCCCCGAGTGGAGCGGGAAGTGCCTGGTGGTCTTTTCCTGCGATAACAACGGACGGGCTCTGGAGCTTCTGCGGGAACGGTGAGCTATCGGGAAAGGATCTTTCGAAGCCTTCCTAGCCAGGGTTTCGCAGCCCGCCTGCCGGCAGCCATGGCTTCCTCGGCGCGATCGAACCCCAAAACCCCAATTCCCTCCACCCGAGGATGGATTACCAAGAGCCTTTCCTCCAACCGCTCGCGGGCCCGGGCGAGCCTAACGGCCAGGAGCTCATGGGCGGCCACGTAATAGCTTTGGAGGACGAGATCGGCGGGGCTTTTGGGCTCCTCGGGAACATAAGAGCTCAAGAGCACCCCCAACACCACGTCCGCTTCCTCCGCCGCCACGTCCAC
Source organism: Candidatus Bipolaricaulota bacterium (assembly GCA_021163465.1). Classification (GTDB taxonomy): domain Bacteria; phylum Bipolaricaulota; class Bipolaricaulia; order Bipolaricaulales; family Bipolaricaulaceae; genus UBA3571. The sequence goes on along the minus strand of JAGGWU010000141.1, from coordinate 454 downwards.
TGGGAAGTTTTCACCACACCTCCGTCCACCAGGAGCCTTCCGTTCCAGCGCACCGGGGGAAGACCCCGGGCAGGGCGGCGCTGGCGAGGATCCCCTCGTGTAAGGGGCCCTCACGGATGAGGAACTCCCCCGGCCCGAGGAGGTCGGTGGCCACGACAATGAGCGGCCGCTCGAGCTCTTCGAATCGCCTTCCCTTGCAGAAAAGCCACAGGAACTCGCGGAACCGGGTGAGGCGACGGTGCTCATCCGTCGAGGGCCAACGGCCGTGCAGGTGTCCCAAAAGGGACTGGACCACCATCCGCTCAAGGAGCTTCCGGTAAGAGGGGCTTAATCCGAAGAGCCGGTTTAGGTCCACAAACGAAAGGATCCGGGCCAAGCGGGCGAGGTCCTGCCCCACGGCGTAGAAGCCGCCGACGACGGCCCCGATGCTTGTGCCCACGATGAAATCGGGCAC
>JAGGWU010000041.1 GCA_021163465.1 Candidatus Bipolaricaulota bacterium | reverse complement strand
CCGCCAGGGCCAAGAGCAGAAGCCACACCACCCGCTTGCGGAAAAGCACGAGGGTAGAGGCCGCGGTGTAGCTCGTCCCCAAGGGAACCACGCTGGCCCCCTTCTGCACGTCCTCGGTGAACTCCTCCTCAAGGACATCCAAAATGTCGTCCACGGTGACGATGCCCAAAAGCACCCCGTCCCGGTCCACCACCGGGAGGGCGATGAGGTCGTATTTCTCCATGAGGCGGATGGCCTCCTCCTGGTCGGCGTGGGCCTCGACAGCCACGAAGTGGTGGTCCATGATGGCGGCCACGTCGGTCTCCGGCGGAGCGAGGATCACCCGGCGCAGGGGGATGTCGTCCAGGAGGCGCCAGGCCTCGTCCACCACGTACACCATGTTCACCGTTTCGGCGTCACGGCCGAAGCGGCGGATGTGCTCCAGGGCCACCTCGATGGTCCAGTAGGGCTTGAGGGCCACGTAGTCGGGGGTCATCAGCCGCCCCACGGAGTTCTCGGGGTACCCCAGGAGCCCTAGGGCCTCCCGCCTCTCGGCGGGGGGGAGGATGTTGAGGAGCTTCTGGGTGAGCCTCCCGGGGAGCTCCTCCAGGAGGTCGGTGCGCTCATCCGGGGGGAGCTCCAGGAGGACTTCCAGGAGCTTGCGGTCCCGCAGCCGTTCTAGGAGGGCCTCCTCCTTTTCCACATCGAGCTCCGCCAAAACCTCGGCGGCGAGGTCCCGGGGAAGGAGGCGGAACGCGATCACCATCTCCCCCTCGGGGAGCTCGGAGATAAGCTCGGCGATATCGGGCGGGGGGAACGAGCTCAGGAACTCCCGCAGACCCCTCCAGTCCCTCCGGGCCAAAAGTTCCCTCACCCGGTCAGAGCTATGCTGCACAAGCCGTGTTCCCCCATCGCGGGGCATTTATAACCGCCTCCCTTCGCGTCCCCAGACCTTAACGCGCCCGGGTGTCCGGGCAACCCGGGCATCGCGCCGGGTAAAAGCACCTCCTCACGGCCCTTGACGGGGAAGGCCCCGCGGTCGCCCGCCGCGGCGATAGGATCGACATGTTCGGGGGCCTGTATACCGACGGGAAGAGGGTCTATTCCACCTCCTGCCACTTCGGCTACGACTTTTCGACCCGGACCTGGACGTACCATCACCGCGTCCCCCCACCCTTCCAAAAGACCGGCATCTGGGGAGCATCGGCTTACTGGTACGGGGACTCCCTACGGATAGAAGGGGGATTTCTGGGCCGGTTGTGCGTTGAGTTCCTCGTCGAGGGCATCCTTTCCCGGAATACATTCCCTGCTCATGCCCGATCGCTTCCCAGGGAAACGGTGCGGTGTACCGGTGGCAGCCCTGACCACGCCACATTCCCGAGCGGACACCCGCGGATGCGAACAAGGCCTCGATCCGGATAAGGGTATACTCGTGGCTGGAGATTCTGAAAAAACGGGGTGAGCCGACGTGAAGCCAAAGGGCAAGGTGAGTTTGTCCATGACCAAAAAGGAACTAATCGAGGAGTACAACCGGCTTCTGGAGGCCCTGAAGAAGGAAGTAGAGGCCCGAGAGGCGGCCGAGAGGCGGCTGAGTGAGCTGGAAAAGCTCAAGGACCGCGAAGCTGAGGAGCTCGCCCGGGGGATTACGGCGAGTTCCGTCCACGAGGGCATCGCCAAGCTGAAGAAGCACATCTCCGCGACCCTCAACGAACTCTCCGAACGGATGGCCGAACAAGCGGAGCGGCTGGAGCAGCTTAACCGGGCCATAAAGCTCCAGGAGGCGCGGCTTAAAGAATTGCACGACATCGAGTGTGCGGCCGATACCCTGTCCAAACTCATCGCCACGTACGAGGAAGAAAAGGCTCGATTGGAATCCGAATTCAATGCCCGCTTGGCGGAACTGGAGGAAACTTACGCCAAACGGGAAGAGGAGCTGAAGCGGGCCTACGAGGAGAAGAAAGCGGCCTTGGAGCGGGAGATCGCCGAGGAGCGCGCCCAATGGGAGCGGGAGAAGGAGGAGGCCATGCGGGCCCGGGAGAAAGAGGAGGCCGAGTATCGTTACCAGCAGGAACGGGCACGGCGCCTCCTGGAGGAGGAATATGCCGACAAAAAGGCGGCCTTGGAGCGGGAGCTCTCGCGGATGCGAGAAGAAGCGGAGCAAGCGCTTCGCGAACGGGAGGAGGCCCTGCAGAAACGGGAGGAGGAGCTCGAGCGGCTGAAGCAGGAGATCGAGGCCTTTCCGGAGAGGCTGGCATCGGCGGTGGAACAAGCCAAACGGGAGGCCCGGGAGGAGCTCGAGCGGGAGATGGAGCAGCGGCTTCGGCTTGTGCAGCTCGAGCGTGAGTGGGAGAAGAAGGCTCTGGAGCAAACCATCGCCCACCTCAGGGAGACAAATAAAGCGCTGGAGGAGGAAATCAAAAGCTTGCGCCAGGAACTCCACGAAGCCAGACGCCAACTCACCTTACTGGCAGAGAAGGCCATGGAAAGGGCCACCAAGCTCCCCCTTGCGGCGGAGCCCGAGGCCCGATCGGGGATGTAATCCGAATGTGCCGCGAACCTTTCGACGCCACCCCAATCTTTCAAACGTAATTCCCTAACTCCACCCACGTCCGGCCGAAGCTAACTTCATCCCGGCCACAAACCGGGGACATTTGCTGCCCATACCCCGGGACGCTAAGCTAAGCGGCCGTGGGATAATTAAAGGGGAGGCGATCGTGCGTATCCACGAGGGGAAGCTGAACGGAGAGGGCCTGCGGGTGGGGATCGTGGTGTCCCGCTTCAACCACGTGTTCACCCGGGAGCTTTTGGAGGGCGCCCTTGACCGCTTCCTGCGCCTGGGGGTGCGGGAAGAAGATATCCATGTCGCCTGGGTCCCCGGGGCGTTCGAGCTCCCCCGGGGGGTCAAGGCCCTGGCGGAAAGCGGGGAGGTGGACGGCATCGTGGCCCTGGCCGCGGTGATCCGCGGCGCCACCCCCCACTTCGAGTACGTGGCCGCCGAGGTGGCCAAGGGGATCGCGAAACTTTCGCTCGAGCTTCCGGTCCCGATCACCTTCGGGGTGATCACCGCCGATGCCCAGGAACAGGCCCTGGAGCGGGCCGGGGGGAAGCTGGGCAACAAGGGCGCCCAGGCCGCCGAGGCCCTGGTCGAGATGATCCGCCTGGAGGAGGCCCTGGCCGAGGGGGAGGGGCTCGCCGAATGAGGGTGGAGGCCGTCCGCGGGATGACCGATATCCTCCCCGAGGAGGCCCTCCGGTGGCAGTACGTGGAGGCCGAGATCCGCGAGGCCTTCGCCATCTACGGGTACCGGGAGATCCGTACCCCCATCGTGGAGCGGGCGGAGCTCTTCGCCCGGGGGGTGGGGGAGGCCACCGACGTCGTCCACAAGGAGATGTACGTCTTCCCCGACAAAAAGGGCCAGATGCTGGCCCTCCGCCCCGAGGCCACCGCGTCGGTGGTGCGGGCCTATATCGAGCACGGCCTCCATGCCAGGGGGGGCGTGGCGAAGCTCTACTACCTCGGCCCCATGTTCCGGTACGAGAAGCCCCAGAAGGGGCGGAAGCGCCAGTTCCACCAGTACGGCGTCGAGGCCATCGGCTCCCTCGACCCCGCCTTGGACGCCGAGGTCATCGACCTCGCCTGGTACATCATGGAGCGGCTGGGGCTCCGGCGGGAAGGGCTTTTCCTGCGGCTGAACTCCATCGGGTGTCCCGAGGACCGCCCGCGGTACAGGGAGGCCTTGCGCGAGTACTTCGTGCCGCATCGGGAGAGGCTTTGTCCCGACTGCCGGCGCCGCCTGGAGGAGAACCCCCTGCGGATCCTCGACTGCAAGGTCCCCACTTGTCAGGAGATCGCCCGGGACGCCCCGCGGAGCATCGATTACCTGTGCGAGGGCTGCCGGGCCCACTTCCGGGAGCTCCTCGGGTACCTGGATGCCCTGGGGCTCGCGTATGAGCTCGATCCCAAGCTCGTGCGGGGCCTGGACTACTACACCCGGACGGTGTTCGAGCTCGCCTCGCAGGACCTGGGGGCCCAGGATGCGCTTCTGGGCGGGGGACGCTACGACGGCCTGGCCGAGGCCCTGGGGGGGCCGCCCACCCCGGGGGTGG
>JAGGWU010000068.1 GCA_021163465.1 Candidatus Bipolaricaulota bacterium | reverse complement strand
GCGGTATCGAGAGCCCCAAGAGGGTGAAGGCCTGGAAGAGCCACTGAACCGCTTGGTTTTTCCTTACCGCCGCCAGAGTCCCCAAAGGAATAGCAAGGAGCAGCGCCAAAACGAGAGCATACAAGCCGAGTTCCAATGTGTAAGGGATCCGTTCCGCTACCAGCTTGGACACGGGCCTCCCCGTGGTCACCGAAAGCCCCAGGTCTCCATGGAGGACCCTCCGTATCCATAGAAAGTATTGAATGTGGATAGGTTTGTCCAAACCATATTTCTGCTTTATCGCCTCCAATAGCGATGGATCCGCTGCCTCAGTGCCCAAAAGGACTGTGGCCGGGTCGCCCGGAATCAAATGCACGATCGAAAAGACGACCACAGAGATGACAAACAGAACGGGAATCAACCAGAGGACTCTCTTAACGATATAGAAGCCCATGACCGAACATCAAGAAGGGGCGAGGGAAGAGCATATACCTCCCCTCGCCCCTCCACTTCGGTCGTTCACCTCCCTTTCACTGCCTCATTCTCCACGCTTTTCAGCGATCGAGCCACGTCTCCCGTAATGAAACGATCGACTGCGTGGGCAACAGTACGAAACCCTTAACGTCTGCCTTCATAATGGCGAAGATCTCAGGATAGGTGAGGAACAAGAAGGGCACCCGTTCCGCGATACGGATCTGCAGTTTCCTGTAGATCTCCTTGCGGGCTTCAAAGTCTGTTGTTGTGCGGCCTTTCTCCAGGAGCTCGTCGACCACCTCATCGCTGAACTTGAACACGTTGGTGGAACCGTTGGTATGAAGGTGCCGGTAGAGGTGGATGTCGGGGTCGGTGGCTCCGCTATTCAAGGAAACGAAAGTATCGAAGTCGCTCTGGCGCCACCGCTGGAGGAAGGTCGCGAAATCCACGGACTCTATCTCGGCGGTCACACCGATCTCTTTGAGCTGAGCCTGTATCACCTGGGCGATCTGGATCGCCTCGGGCACTGTTGGAATGGGCATGATCTTGAACGAAAGGTTTGATACGCCCGCTTCGGCGAGCAGGGCCTTGGCCTTTTCCAGGTCGCGGGTGTAATTGGGAAGCTCAGAGGGCGGCAGGGGCTCCCACTTGCTCACGGCAGGGGGAATGGGGCCCGCGATCGCGGCCCGGCCGAAGTAAACGATCTCCGCGATCTGCCTGCGATCTATGGCCAAGCTTATCGCTTGGCGCACCCTTACGTCATCGAAGGGAGGGCGAGCATTCTGGATCCCAAGCAAGCTGTAGTTCAACCCTGGTACGGAGATGACCTGGAATCCGGGGAGTCCCGCGAAAGCGCCGGCAGCGGTCACATCAACGCCGAACCCAAAGATGAGGTCGAGCTGGCCAGTTCGAAGGGCAGAACGCAGTGTCGAGGGATCCGGGATTTGGCGAATAACGACTTCGTCTAAGTAAGGAAGCCCCTTGTCCCAGTAATCACCGTTGCGCACAAGCCGGACGTAGTCGGGTCCGAACTCGGCCAGCTTGAATGGCCCAGTCCCCAATGTCTTTACCTTCGGATCCCCTATTTTCTTCTCGAAGTCCTTAGGGACGATGTAAATCAAGGGAAGAACGTCCAGGAATGGGGCGAACGGCTTGCTGAGAACGAACTTCACCTCTGTAGGATTCAGGATTTCGATGGCCTTTATGGCGGATACACGGCTACGCAAGGGAGAGCTCGTCTTGGGGTTCAGAACCCGTTCAAAGCTGTACTTCACATCCTCTGCCGTCAACTGGGAGCCATCGTGGAACTTAACGTCACTACGCAGCTTGAACGTGTACGCAAGCCCATTAGGCGAAACTGTCCACGACTCAGCGAGCGCCGGCTGAAGCTGGAGTTGGTTGTCGAAGCGAAGCAATCCCTCATAGATCAGTTCCATCACACGCCATGATGAGAACGCAGTGGCGACGTGCGGATCCAGGTTCAGAACCTGCTGGGTGATGCCTATTGAGAGTGTCCCACCGTATTTTGGTCCCTCAGCCATCACCAATAACCCCGCTATGAGTAACCCCGCGGCCAACAACACGACAACACGCAACAACTTTGCCACCTTTTCCACCTCCTGGAGTTGAGTTTTTGTTAATTTGTTTCTCTCTTCGATTTCACCCCCTTTCTCGCTCAGCGAGCCAATTCCACTGTGAAACGATACCGGTCGCCATGGTATATGGAACGCACATACTCGATCGGATTTCCATCGGCAAGGAACGTTAGTCGTTCCAATACCAACACCGGCTGGCCAACCTCGAGCGCGAGCAGCCGGGCCTCGTACTCATCTGCGGGTTTGGCTTCCACGGTCTGGATCGCCCGCCCTAGCCTGAGGCCATAGCCTTCCTCCAGAGTCTTATACAGCGAGCCCTCCAACAAGCCCTGCTCTAATATGCCGGGACAGCACCGATGACGGATGAAGGCGTTCTGGATAGCGATCGCTTCCCCCTCTACCAAGCGCAGGCGCCGCAGCTGCACTAACTCTTCGTCCTCCGGGATCCCCATCTTCCTGGCCACTTCCTCGTCGTGAACTAGCCGGAAGTCTAGGATCCGAGATTTTGTGGTAAGGCCTCGCAGCTGCATATCCTCGGTGAAGCTCGTCAGTCGTCGCAGCTGATCCTGCAGCCGAGGTCGTACCACAAACGAACCTCGTCCCTGTTCCCGGATCAGGAACCCCTCATTCACCAATTCCGAAAGGGCCCGCCGGACCGTCATCCGGCTCACGCCAAACCGCTCCTGGAGTTCTTTTTCCGAGGGGAAGCGACCGTTTTCGCCGAATTTCCCTGAAGTGATCCATGAGCGGAAGATCTCTTTGAGCTGGTAATAAAGAGGCACCGGACTCCTACGGTCCAGCCTTTCCTTCCCAGGGGGTACTTGTCTATACATCTTAACAAGCGTATTATAAGATGACTGTCCAGGACTGTCAACCTTTGGGGAAGGGGGAAAAGGCATGCGGATCTTAGTCGCGGTGAAATACGTGCCGGACACGGATGAGATCCGAATAGACGAGGCCACGGGGACGATGGTGCGAGAGGGAATCCCCGGGATCATCAACCCCCTGGATCTATACGCCGTGGAGGAGGGTCTGCGCCTGAAAGAGAAATGGGGCGGCGAGATCGTGGCCCTGTCCATGGGGCCACCCAAGGCCACGGAAGCGTTGCGGGAGGCTCTCTCCATGGGGGTAGATCGAGCGGTGCTTCTCACGGATAGGCGCTTTGCGGGTTCCGATACCTGGGCCACTGCCCATACACTGAGCAAAGCTGTGCGAAAAATGGGACACTTCGACTTAATTCTATGTGGTGAGCGGGCCACTGATGGAGAGACAGGACAGGTGGGGCCAGAGCTTGGGGCCATGTTGGATCTCCCTGTGATCACCTACGTGAGCCGGATCGAGGATCTCCGCCCACCACGTGGAGACGAGCCTGGTTGGATTCGTTGCCGCCGCCTCACGGAGGAGGGATACCAACGGATAGAAGCTCCTCTCCCTGCCCTGCTCACTGTGGTAAAGGAGATCAATGAACCGAGATTGCCCACCTTCCGGGGAAAATCAAGGGCCCGTAGGACAGAGATTGAAGTCCTGTCCCTGGAGGATCTCGCACTAAGCCCTCAAGAAACGGGTCTTCAGGGTTCCCCTACCCGGGTGGTCAAGGTTTTTTATCCTAGACTGACTCGGGACACGGTGATGGTTGCTGAGTCACCGGAGAAAAGCGTGGAAAGAATCATCGACTTCCTTCGAGAGCACAAGCTGATCTAGGGGGAGTATATGGACAAGGGAGTATGGATCATCGCCGAGCAGTGGAACGGGAAATTAAAGCGGGTTTCCTTTGAACTCCTTTCCCGAGCTCGGAGATTGGCCGACAAGCTGGGGGAACCTCTCAGTGCGGTATTGCTTGGGCACCAGGTAGAGGAGGCAGCCCAGGAGTTGATCTATCACGGAGCGGACGTGGTCTACTTGGTGGACCATCCGAAACTTTTCCAGTTCGATCCAGATCCATACGTGAGTTGCTTGGAGCGCTTGATACACGAGGAACGTCCGGAGATCATCGTGGCCGCTGCCACGACGACCGGTCGCACGCTGATGCCGATATTGGCCGCGCGCCTGCACACCGGGCTCACCGCGGACTGTACTGATCTCGACATTGAGGAAGGAACAGGCCTCTTGTTGCAGACACGTCCTGCCATCGGCGGTAACGTCATGGCCACGATCGAGACACCCAGTCACAGACCACAAATGGCTACGGTGCGCCCACGCTCTTGCAAGCCCTCTCCCAGGGATCCTTTCCGCTCCGGGAAGGTAATCGTCAAGGACTATCCCGACGAGCTCTTTACCAGCCGCTTCAAGCTTTTGGGTCTGGAGAAGCTTCGAGAAGAAACGGTCAATATCGAAGACGCCGAAGTAGTGGTGGCTGTGGGAAAGGGGATCGGCAAGCCTGAGAACCTCAAATGGATTCGTGAACTGGCTGAGCTATTAAATGGCGCGATAGGTGCCTCCCGAGCTGTGGTGGATCTCGGTTGGTTACCTTACCCCCATCAGGTGGGATTATCCGGGAAGACGGTGTCCCCTCGGTTGTATCTCGCCTGTGGAATCTCCGGGGCCATCCAACACCTGGCCGGCATGCGGGGTTCGGAGTTGGTGATAGCCATAAACAAGGACCCACGGGCACAGATCTTTAAAGTTGCTGACCTGGGTGTGATCGGGGATCTAAACGAGATCCTACCCCGCCTTATCCAACGCCTCAAAAGCCTTGAAGTGAAGCAAGGGTGAAGGAATCATGAGATTCAACAGGGTAACTGCAGAAGTCATCGAGCGGCTGAAGAGGATCGTGGGGGAAGATTACGTCATCACTTCTCCGGAAGAACTGGAGAAATACAGCATCGATGAGATAGAGGAACGCTACAGACATCTACCGGAAGTAGTGGTAAAGCCTCGCACACCAGAGGAGATCGCCGCGATCATGAAGTTAGCCAATGAATATCGAATCCCCGTAACCCCCCGTGGCGCAGGGACCGGACTTTCTGGCGGGGCGGTGCCTGCCCATGGGGGTATAGTCCTTTCCCTCGAGCGGATGAACGAGATCTTGGAGATAGATCCCGATAACATGATGGTCACCGTGGAGCCGGGAGTGGTGCTCGCGGACATGATGCGAGCGGTAGAAGCCCGCGGGCTGTTCTATCCGGTGGATGTTTCCACCTTGGAAAGCTGTCACGTGGGCGGGAACGTGGCCGAGAACGCCGGCGGTGCCAGGGCAGTCAAATACGGGATCACGGGACACTGGGTGTACGGCCTGGAGATGGTGACTCCCACTGGGGAGATCGTTCATCTCGGGGGCAAGCGCATCAAGGACGCGACCGGCTACAACCTGGTACAGCTTGTGGTGGGCTCTGAAGGGACGCTGGGGATCATCACCAAGATCACCTTCCGGCTCACCGTAAAGCCCAAGTACGTGCTGGATCTCCTCATTCCGTTTGACTCTTTAGAGAATGCTGTAACCCAGGTGCTCGGGCTCCTTCGGGAGGAGTCAAGCCTCTCGGCAATCGAGTTCATGGATTCTCTGAGTATCAAAGCGGCAGAGAGGTACCTCAAGCTAACCCTCCCTTACGATGACAGCGAGGCACATCTCCTCATCCAGGTGGATGGGATGGAGGAGGAAGGGATATGGCAGGCGGCGGAGCGGGTCTACGAAAGGCTTACAGCGGCTGGGGCAAAAGAGGTGTTCGTAGCCGACAACCGCCTCACTCGGGAGAAGCTATGGCGCGCACGCCGCAACATCGCCGAAGCGCTCAAGGCGCTCAACAACTATGTCTCGGTGGAGGACATCGTAGTACCTCGCTCCAAAATCCCCGAGATCGCCCGGAGACTGCGGGAACTTTCCCAGATACACGACCTCGAAGTCCCCCTGTACGGCCATATAGGGGATGGAAATCTACATCCTACTCCGGTAAGCGGCGATCGCGATGAGGAAACCTGGATTCGGGACCTCGAAGCCTTTCTTTCCGATATGTTCAAGGCCGTCAAGGAGCTCGGGGGGAATATCACCGCGGAGCATGGTGTCGGCATAAAGCGGAGAAAATATCTGCACCTATGTGTCGAGCCAGCCGAAATTGAGCTTATGAAGGCGATAAAGAGGGCTTGGGACCCAAACGGGATCCTCAACCCGGGGAAGATCTTCCCAGTGGAGGGAACGTGCTGATCCTGACCAACGTCCGGGTTTACACCCCACTCGACACCGTGGAGCCAGCCACGTTGATTATCGATCAGGGGAAAATCGTCCATCTCAGGGCCGAGCGGCATCCTCGCGGGGAGGATTTGAAAGGGGCGCTGGTGGTCCCGGGCTTCATCGACATTCACATCCACGGTTACGGCGGCCACGACACGAACTCCGGGGAACCGGGGGAGCTTTTGGCCCTGGCGGAGCTCCTTCCCCGCTACGGGGTCACCGCCTTCCTCCCCACCGCCGTCACCGCGCCCCACGAGGAGCTCCTGCGGGTCTCACGGGCGGTGGCCGAGGCGGTTCGGGCACAAGGGGATCGGCCCCGGGGGGCGCGGATCCTGGGATTGCACCTCGAGGGCCCCTACATCAACCCCGAGAAGGCCGGGGCCCAAAACCCGGCTTTCATCCGGAGGCCATCCTGGGAGGAGTTTCAGGCGTACTGGGACGCTTCCGAGGGGAGGATCCGCACCATAACCGTGGCCCCCGAGCTCCCCGGGGCGCTGGAGTTCATCAAAAAAGCGGTAAAGCTCGGGATCACCGTCTCCATCGGCCATACCGCCGCTACCTACGAGGAGACCAAGGCGGCTATTGCGGCGGGAGCGCGCCGGGCCACCCACCTTTTCAACGCCATGTCTCCCATCCATCACCGGGCCCCGGGGGCGGCGGTGGCCTGCCTCCTCTCGCCGGAGGTGGTGGTGGAGTTAATCGCGGATCTGGTGCACGTGGCGGAGCCGATACTGGAGCTCGCGTGGCGGACGGCGGGAACGGAGCGGGTGGCCCTGGTGACCGATGCCATCCCCGCCGCAGGCCTCCCCGATGGCCACTACGCGTTGGGGGGACTGGAAATCGAGGTGCGGGAGGGGGTGGCCCGCCTGGAGAACGGGGCCCTGGCCGGAAGCACCCTCTCCTTGGACAGAGCGGTGCGGAACATGGTCTCCCTTGGGGTTCCCCTCCCGCAGGCCCTGGCCATGGCGACGGTGGTGCCCGCCGCGGCCGTGGGCGCGGGGGAGTTAGGCTCCCTGGAGCCGGGAGGGCGCGCCGACTTCCTGGTTTTGGACCGAGAGCTCAATATCCAGCGGGTCTATATCGGGGGCGAACGGGTTATCTAAGCCGACACGGCGAGGTCATCTAAGTACCGTGAAGCCTTTCGGTCGAGGATCACGGTGAGCCGGGGATGGAGCTGGAGCACCGATGCCGGGACCTCAGGGGTCACCGGCCCTCGGAGGGCCTGCTGCACCGCCACGGCCTTTTCCTCCCCCGAGGCCAAAAGCAGGAGCTCCCGGGCGTTCATGATGGTGCGGATACCCATGGTGATGGCCTTTTCGGGGACCTCCTCCAACTTCCCGAATCTGGGGGCCTCGCGGAGCCGGGTTTCCCGCGAGAGGGTGACCACATGGGTGGCGCTTTCGAAGGGGGTGCCGGGCTCGTTGAAGGCGATGTGTCCGTTGGGGCCCAATCCCAGGACCGCAAGGTCAATCCCTCCGTGGGCGGAGATGAGTCCCTCATAGCGGCGGCACTCCGCCTCCGGGTCCCTCGCGTTCGCGTCGGGGATGTGGTGTGTCCCCACCCGGACGTGCCGCAAGAGGTGCTCCTCCATGTAGCGGCGGAAGGACTGGGGATGATCCGGCGGGATCCCCAGGTACTCGTCCAGGTTGAAGAGAACCGCGTGGGAAAGATCCGTTATCCCTTCCCTGGCCCAGGCGGAGAGAAGGTGGTAAAGGCCTTTGGGGGTTTCCCCGGTGGGGAGGGCGATGACGGAGGAGGGGTTCAGAAGCACCGTCTTTGCGATCCGGCGCGCGGCCTCCCGGGAAAGTTCCAGGTAATCCCCCGCAATTACGATCTCCATGGCCGGGAGATTGTAGCCCGGATTGGCATAGTGGTCTATACCAGACTTTACCGGCGCTTGAGCTCCACGTACAGCTTGTACCGGTCCCCCCGATACACCGAGCGCACGAACTCGATGGGGGTCTGGCCATCGTCGAGGTACGTGATCCGCTCCATGGAAAGCATAGGGGTTCCAGGTTTCACACCCAAAAGCTCCGCCTCGAACTCATCCGCCACTTTTGCCTCCACCGTCTGTTCCGCCCGCCCGAGCCTTAAGCCATACTCCTCCTGGAGGGTTCGGTATAAGGAGCGGTCGGTGAAGTCGTACTTCTCCAACCCGGGGCAGAAATGGCGGCGGAGGTACGAAGTCTCCAGGGCCATGGGCTTCCCATCGGCCAGGCGTAACCGCTGGAGCATCACGAATTCCTCGGCGGGATCGAGGCCCAGCCTCCTGGCCACTCGCTCGTCCTTTACCACCTCGGCCCGGAGTACCTTCGCCCCGGCCCGCATTCCCCGCCCCCGCATGTCCTCGGTGAAGCTGGTGAGCCATAAAAGCCCCTGGCGGACCTTCGGCTCGGCCACAAAGGAGCCCTTCCCCTGGACTCGGTAGATGTAGCCTTCCGCCTCCAGCTCCGCCAGGGCCCGGCGGGCGGTCATCCGGCTTATGTGATAGGCCTCTTCCAACTCCCGCTCGGAGGGCATGCGGTCGTGGGGCTTCAACGCCCCGCTTTCTATCTGCTGTTTCAAGGCCTCCTTTAGCTGATAGTAGATTGGCAACGGGCTCCCACGGTCTATCGGTAGGATCAGTTTTCGCTTCATTGACATCACCGGAAGTGGTATACACCACTTGGGCGCCGTGAACAACCTTTGAGGAAGCCGGGTCGGTGAGGGAAGATCCGGGGAAACGAGATGGAACGCCGGGGCATCCGCTTGATTTACTCCTCCCTTACCGGGAACACCGAGAAGGTGGCCCGGGCCATCGCCGAGGTCCTGGGGATTGAGCCCCTGAATGTGCGTGGTGCCTCTCCCCAGAGGTTCGAGAAGGTACAGCTCCTCTTCGTAGGGGATGGGGTTTACGCCCTCCTCCCCTCCAAAGCGATGGTCCGGTTCCTGCGAGCCCTTCCCCCGTTGCGGGGAACCAAGGCGGCGTTGTTCGGCACCTACGGCTCCCTTCCCACGCAATTCCGGCTGATAAGGCGCATCCTCGGGGAAAAAGGTGCCGAGACCATCGGGGAGTTCGCCTGTCCGGGACAAGACAAGGCCACATTGGGCCTTCTTCGGCGCGGCCGCCCCGATGAGGAAGATCTCGCCGCGGCCCGGGCGTTCGCCCGCGAGATGGCCCGTAAGGCGGGCTACGCACTTCCCGAGAGCTCCTCGTAGGCCCGCCGGAGGTTCTCCCGGTGGATCCAACGGTCCAGGGGGTCGAGATCCCCCCGGGAAAGCCCCAGGCGCTCTGGGGGGACCTTCAGGAGTTCACGCAACCCCGTTCCCTTGGCAATGGCTTCCCTCACCGCCGATTCCAGCCGCTCAAGGTACCCGAGGTTGGCCGCGATGGCGCCCCGGGCCGCATCCCCCCGCAATGCCCTCCCATGCCCCGGCACCAGGACCCCACCGGGGAACCCTTTCAAGAGCTCGCGCAAGGTCCTCTTGAGCTCAAGGAGGCTCCCCGAGCTCAAGAGGGGCGTGGGGATCACCACATCCCCCACGATCCATATCCCCTCCCTGGGAAGTTCCACCATGAGGCCGTCGGGGGAGTGGCCGGGGACGTGTTTGAAGATGAGCCTCCGTCCGAGCCATATCTTGGAACCGTTCTCGAGGAGGAAGTGCGGGCGGCGGACCTCGGGAATCTCGTAGTCGGGGAGGAAACGGGCGAAGAACTCCCGGTCCTCAGCCCCGATTCGGCACCAAAAGTCCCAGAAGCCCCGGTGGGCGATGATCAGCGCCTCGGGGAAATGGGCGGCCCCGTAAATGTGATCGCCGTGGGCGTGGGTGAGGATGAGAAAATCCACCGAGAGCCCTTGTTTCACCGCGAACCCCCTTATCTCCGCCGCTTCATCCGCGAACATGGGAGGATCCACCAGGGCTGCGCGTTTCCCGTCCAACTCGATCAAGGTGGAGAGCATTTTGGCAAACCTGGACTTAAAGATCCACACCCCTTGCGCTAAATCCTCCCGTTCCATCGCCCAAAGTTTATACCCAGAAGCTGCCCCGGGGTATCATGCGGTATCCGGCGATCCGTGAAAGGGGGGATATTTTGTGAGGGTAAAACTTCTGCACATAACGCCTGAACCCGAAGCCCTCATCGCCCGCTGTGCCCGGGTCTCCCATCGCTCGGAAGAGAGGTCTTCCCCTGACGCCGACCGAAAGCTCGTCCGCAAGCTCATCTCTTGGGGGCACGAATCGGTACTGGAGTTCGCCAGCGCCACGTTCCTGGTGGAGGGGATGTCCCGGGCGGCGGCGAATCAGCTCACCCGGCACCGGCTCGCGAGCTTCGTACAGGAATCCCAACGGTTCGTAAACGTGCGGGACCGGGGCCTCGTCCGCCCCCCGAGCTTCACCGACGCACAGTGGGAAAAAGCCGCGACCCTGCATCGTACGGCCCTGGAACTCTATGAGGAACTCCTCGAGGAAGGCGTACCCAAAGAAGACGCCCGCTACGTGCTCCCCATAGGAACGGAAACAAGGCTTGTGGTCTCCGCCAACTTCCGGGAGTGGCGACACATCATCCGGCTGCGCGGGTCCCCGGCGGCCCAATGGGAGATCCGCCTTTTCGCCAAAAAAGTACTCGAGATTTTGAGGGAGCATGCTCCCACGGTGTTCGGCGATCTGGAGGTGACGGGATGAGCTGGTCGATCCTTTGCGATCGGGAAATAAAGGAACTCTGCGAGCGTACGCCACCCATGATCGAACCCTTCGTTCCCCGGCAAGAGGGGAAGCCCTCTTACGGCCTGAGCTCCTTCGGCTACGATATCCGCTTGGGAAGGAAGTTCTTGGTGCCTCTCGGCGGGGTGAACGCCGTCCTCGATCCCCTGGATTTCCCCCGAGAACTCTTCCGGGAGATGGAGGTGGAGGGAGTGTTCGAGCTCGCGCCCCACTCCCAGGTCTTGGCCGAGAGCATGGAGTGGTTCAACATACCTGAAGATGTGATAGGAATCTGCACCGGAAAAAGCTCATACGCCCGTTGCGG
>JAGGWU010000016.1 GCA_021163465.1 Candidatus Bipolaricaulota bacterium | reverse complement strand
CTGCTACAGCTGCTCCACTATATTTGCGTAAAAGTTCCTGTTCCTGAAGCGTCGTGGGAGGAGACCAATGCCCCGGGAGTCCAGGCCCTTCCATGGAGAACATTCCTGGGACCGAGAGGGAAGGGGCACGTGCACGGAAATCAATTGCATAGGGTCTCCCCTCTTTTGCTATCCAGACCAAAAGGAAACCGTCCCCTGCGATCCCACAGCTCTCAGGTTGGACAACCCCCATCGCGAAAGCTGCAGCGACCGCGGCATCTACGGCGTTCCCCCCATGCAGTAACATCTCCACCCCAACCTCAGTCGCAGCCGGATGATCCGCCACCACTACACCATGGGAAACAACAACCGATGGACCGAAAAGTGTGCTATCTGCGCCTTGAGCAGCGAAGAAAAGCATAGAGAGAAATGATCCGAAGCCAAAAAAGAGGCCCCATAAAGGCAAATCCCTCACCTTTTCCATCATTTTTCTTCTTCGCCTTAAATGAGCTAGCTGGGTTAATTTACAAATACCTTGCTGGTTCCACAAGTAGCTCTGGTAACAGGGCGACTCAGTGGCAAAAACCCGTAGCGCGTGACGGGATTGGTCGAAAACGGCCGCGCAAGTGGTTCCGCTTCAGGGGCGCCCCACCGCGCATTTTCCTCCCCGCTCCTTGCCGGTTACACTGCCCCAATGATGGCGATGCGTGAGGAGATTGTCTACAAGCCCATCGGAGTGATCCGCTCGCCCTTCCACGAGCCCAAGGGGACGCCGATTCAGCCGACCGCGGCCCGGGAAGTCAAGGGTCGGGTGGAGGTCTTCCCCGAGTACGCCGAGGGGCTTGCCGACCTGGAGGGCTTCTCACACGTGATCCTTATCTATCACTTCCATTTAAGTGGCCCGGCCAGGCTCCGCGTTCGGCCCTACATGGACGACCGGGAGCACGGGATATTCGCCACCCGAGCTCCAGCACGGCCGAATCCCATCGGGATCTCGGTGGTACGACTTCTTGGGATAGAAGGAAACGTGCTCCACATCGCTAATGTAGACATCGTGGATGGAACTTTCCTCCTCGATATCAAGCCCTACGTCCCTCAATTCGATGCGGCGGCCGATGCGAGGATCGGCTGGCTGGAGGGACGAATCGGGCATCTACTTGAAGCTAAGGACGACGGACGCTTCACTTCTTAACTCCGCCGGCGATCGCCTTAGCCTAAACGGCAATCCGAATCTCCTACACCCTACGAGAGGCGCTACCTTTTGGCCTCTCAACAGCAGCTCGGCCGGGAATCAAACGCACGATCCGCAAAAATCGCCTCCATGGGTGGGAGATATTCCCGCCCCGATAGGTCACAAAAGCGATCGTGCTTGCCTTTCGGTCACTTACCTCGCTCGTACCTCGATCGGGCTCGAGGTGAAGAAATCCACGTCTACTTCGGCAATGGTCCCGCCATGAAAGCGGATCTCCACCCGCGTAGGCCGGTTGTAGTTTTCCTCATCGAAAGTCATCCTGAAAACTGCACGTCCCCTCTTGTCGGTACGGTAGACCCATCCGCCGACGCGGACCTCGGCTCCAACCACGGGACGGCCTTCCCTGTCCCTCACGAAGAGCTCGAACTCCCTCGTCACCCAAGCGTCCTTCCACTGGAGGTTTTCCCTTAGCCCTTCTATCCGGAGGCTTCCGCGCATGGTGAACCTGTTCGCTTCCGAGTGGTACGGCACCCCACCGATGATCTCCCCGGCCTCGGTCCAAGAGGCGTCCTCGAAGATCATCGTCCCGAAGAAATTCCGGGGGATGAACTCCACCATGTGAGAGCGCACGAGCCTTACCGTGGAGTAGCCGCTCGGCTGGAGGAAGAGGTAGTCGGAGTCGTAGATCGCCACCCGCGCGTTGTGGATCTCGAAGGGCCACTGTCCCATTACCACCACGTCTTCAAGCACGATGTCCCTGTATTGGAGGCTCGAGGGTACCCCGACCCTGAGGTCGTGGAACTCCACCGTCTCATTCCTGATCTCGAGGAAGACCTTTCTCAGCTCGCAGTCAACGAGCCGCACGTGGGAATCCGGGTCGAGGAAGAAAATCCAGCCGCGCTCATAAGGGCCATGTCGGTACTCCCCTTTGAGTTCGTCCTTGAGGAGTGTCGTCCTTTCCAGGACGAGTTCGTAGTCCGCCTCCGGGATCAGTCGGTGGACGTCCCAGCTCTCGAAGTAAATCCCGGAGTGAAGCCCTTCGGCAAAGAGATGTCCTCCCGCGGGGACCCGTAGCCCCAGGGCCCCGATGGTAGAGTCCACTACATGCGTCTCCCCTCCTGTCACCTGTAGCAGTCCGCCGATCGGATTCACCATCGTGGAGCCCACCATCTCGAACCTCGCCCCTTCCGACATATCGAAGTAGTGGATCTGGGTCTCGGAGTTCACCATCCTCGCCTCTCCTTGGTTCATGACACAGATCAGGCCCGGCTCCGTGAGGCTCGGGGGTGGGGGATATATTCGCGAGTTCTCGATGATAAGCCGCGCCCCTGGCTCGACAAAGAAATAGACGTGCACTGTGGGAACTTCCCCTCTGCCCATCATGAACTCGGTATCTCGAATCACCAGCGTGGCCCCTTCACGAACATAGACGTTGCCTTTCTGAAAGAACTTCCCGCCTTCGATGACGCGTGTCTCCCCTTCTCCGATCACGAGGTCGCCTTCGTGGACCATCCACTCCCTGGGACACTCGACCGTAGAGGCGGTCCTACAGCCCAAGTCGGCGAGGTTGTAATAGAACTCGTTCGTGAATCCCTCGCCGGGGATGTAGAGCTGTATCGTGCCGCAGCAGGGGAAATCCACCCTTTCGAGGCCGCTCAACCAAGGCAGCGTGCCCACGAATAGGCCCGTAGGCGGTTGGGAGAGGGGAGCGTCGGGGCGGATGACGGGCCTGCCCCAGCCCCCCTCCATGGGGATCTCGACTCCGTTGAGGAAGAACCTCCAGCCGTCCCACACCCCGGGCCATGAATTGAGGATGATGTGGATCACACCTATATCGGCTTCCCAACGGACCTCGACGATTTCCGCGGCCGTTCCTATCACAGCGTAGAGGGATAAAAGCGCTAAAGCCGCCCTCAGAAATGCCTTGTCTTCCATGATAACCCCCTCAAGGAGGGATTATCGTGCAATTTCCAGAGGCTGACCTCCTCACACGGCCGCCGAGTTCTTCTGGCTGTGCACACTCGGAAACAACGCGGTAGCGGTCGGCCATCCTGCAGGCGAGAGAATCCATCCAGGCAGCGTCCGATTCGGTTTGGCGGATCCGTGATCATCCTTCAAGATGGGATAGATAGGAGGAACAGCCAATCGATCGGATACGAAGGAAGCCTCCAACTGATCCTGGTGGAGATGAGCGGACTCGAACCGCCGACCTCCGCGTTGCGAACGCGGCGCTCTCCCAACTGAGCTACATCCCCACCAATTGGCGGTGCAGGGAGTCGAACCCTGAACCTCGCGGTTATGAGCCGCGCGCTCTGACCACTTGAGCTACACCGCCAATCTGGTTGCGGGGGCGGGATTCGAACCCGCGACCTCCGGGTTATGAGCCCGGCGAGCTTCCTGGCTGCTCCACCCCGCTTCTGCCGAGGGCGGGATTCGAACCCGCACGGGGATTACCCAGGGGATTTTAAGTCCCCCGCGTCTGCCAGTTCCGCCACCCCGGCACCTTGAGGAAGCTGGAGCGGGAAACGGGACTTGAACCCGCGACCTCCGCCTCGGCAAGGCGGCGCTCTACCACTGAGCTATTCCCGCACGCGCTCTCTATTATAGGGATCCCCTCCTCGGGCTTCAAGACCGCAAACCCCGCTTGTGACCGTGAAAGAGGTCACCTCAGGGTCCCGGAGGCACGGGGCTAAAGCTCGATGATCTCCACTTCCAGGCGCTCCAGGTCCACCAGGGCACAGGTGGCCTTTCCCGAGAGCCAACCGCCGCATTCGCCGGGGTTCACCACCAGGGGGTGGCCCGATCGGAGGTCTACCTCGTGGGTGTGGCCGTAGACGATGAGGTCGTATCTTCCGGATGAGATGAGGGCCTCCAAGGCCCTCGGCTCGTGCATGAGGACGATCCTACGCCCCCCAAGTTCCAGCTCGTGGGGGCCGAAGTGGAACTCTCCCACCCCCCGAAACCGCTCCCGCAGGTAGAGCTTATCACCGTCGTTGTTCCCGAAGACCCCGATCACCCGAAGCCCCGCTTCCTGAAAAGGAACAGCCATAAAGGGGGAAACGATGTCTCCGGCGTGGAACACGAGCTCCGCCCCCCGCTCCCTCAGTCGCTCCAGGGCCCGCCGCAGCAAGGGCACGTTATCGTGGGTATCGGAGACGATCCCGATCAACATGGCGTCGGATTATCCACCGTTTCCCGCTTCGGGGCCAGGGGTGAACCACCGGGTCCAGGAACGCCGGAAGGCTCCGGTCTCTTCCACCAGGACCCGGGCGAGCTTCACGGGGTCGTGTTTGATGGTGGGCTTTCCCTCCAACTCCACCACCGAAAGGAGGGGAGCTCGGATCACCCGGAGGCCAAAGATCTTGGGACCCCAAAGATCATCCTGCACCGGTTCGCTCCCTTCGGACCGGTACCGCTCCAAGACATGAGGGGGCGGGGTTTCGGTGTTCACTACCACCGCGTGGAACCTCCGGAGATCCACGTATTCCGCGAGGACCCTCAGGTGATCGGAGGCGGAGAAGCCCTCGGTTTCCCCTGGCTGGGTCATGAGGTTCATCACCACCACCTTCTCCGCGGCCGCCTCCTCGATGGCATCGGCGATCCCCTCGACGAGGAGGTTGGGGATGATGCTGGTGAACAGGCTCCCCGGGCCGAGGACAATGAGATCGGCCTCGGCGATGGCCCTAAGCACTGGGGGATAGGCCTTAGCCGGACGGGAGAGGCGTACCCGCACCACTCGCCGGGGGTCCCGGGCGAGGGACTCCTCCCCGACCACTTCCCCTCCGTCCTCCATTACCCCCACGAG
>JAGGWU010000108.1 GCA_021163465.1 Candidatus Bipolaricaulota bacterium | reverse complement strand
TCGGGGGGACCCGGGGCGATGGCCGGACGGAAAAGGCCGAAAAGGAGCCCCATGATCACAAGGAGCCGCAGGACGGGGATACTCCTCAGCATCGGCGAAAGGATATGGCCCGGGAGGGCCGGCCGTGGGGAAATTCGTCGCGCCCGGGGGCGAACCTCGCGCCCCATGGCCCCCGCCCGATCGGGGGCTAAAATCACGGCGCCGATGTCTCCTTATCGGCTCGCCATCATCGGCTACGGGGGGTTCGGGCAGTTCCTGCATCACGCCTGGCAGGGGATCCCGGAGCTCGAGCTGGTGGCCGTCTCCGGCCGAAGAAAAAGCCCCAGGATCCCGGTGGACGTGGCCTACTACAGCGATTGGCGGAAGCTCCTTGAGACGGAAAGGCTCGATATCGTGGCCATCGCCACCCCGCCCGCCACCCATGTCGAGATCGCCTGTGCCGCTTTGGAGCGAGGGATACACGTGCTCATCGAAAAGCCCCTCGCCACGACCTTGCAGGACGCCCGGCGCATCGCCGAGGCCGCGGAGCGGACCGGGGTCCGAGCCACGGTGGACCTCATGATGCGTTATAACCCCATCCTCTCGGGCCTCAGAGAGGTCACCCGGGAGGGCCTCTTGGGAAAGTTATTCCGGGTGGATGTAGAGAACTACGCCGCTGGGGACTCACTTCCCCCAGAACACTGGTTCTGGAATTGGGACCTTTCCGGCGGGATCCTGGTGGAACACGGGGTCCACTTCTTCGACCTGGTGCATTTCCTCTCGGGAAAGATCGGGGTGAAGAAGGTCTCGGGCGCCCTGGGGCGGACCGAGGGCCGGGTGGACCGGATGGCGGCCCAGGTCCTCCACGAGGGAGGGCTCATCGCCACTCACTTCCACGCCTTCACCCGGCCGGGTTTCTTCGAGGAAACACGGATAGTTCTGGTCTACGACCTCGCCGCGGTGGAGCTTTCGGGGTGGATCCCCATGGAGGGGAGGATCCAGGCCCTGGTCACCGCCGAGTCCCTGGAACGGCTCCGGGCGCTTCTGCCCGGGTTCCACGTGGAGGAGGAGGTCCCGGTGGAGGCGCTCCGGGACGTTTCCCGGCCCGAAGGATGGGGGGACGAGTGGCCGTTGCCTCCTGCGCCGGGGCGGAGGGTCTTCTCCGGCGGCAGGGAATACGAGGTGGACGTGTTGGTACGGGGAAGCTTCTCCCTCCCCGGGACCAAGGCCGAAATCTACGCGGGATGCCTACGGGCGCTCATGGAGGACTTCCTGCGGTACATCGAGGACCCCTCATACGTGATGCGCGTCACGCTGGATGATGGGGTGGAGTGTCTCAGGGTAGCCCTGGATGCCACCCGGGACGCCCTGCGGGGATGACCCCCGACCTCACCTCCCCCACCCGCATCCGGCAGGTCCTCTCCCGCCACGGGATCCGGTTGAAAAAGGAGTTGGGACAGCACTTCCTCGCCGACGGGAACGTCCTCCGAAAGATCATCTCCGCCATCGCCCCCGGGGGGGACGAGGTAGCGGTGGAGGTGGGGGCGGGGATCGGGACGCTCACCTGTGCCCTTGCCCCTCGGGTGGGAAAGTTATATGCGGTGGAGCTCGACCGGCGCCTGATTCCCATTTTGGAGGAAAACTTGTCCGGTTTCCCCAACGTGGAGATCGTCCCCGGCGATTTCCTCGCACTCCCCTTGGGCGACTTCGGCCGCCGGCTTCTCGTCGTGGGAAACCTCCCCTACGGGATCACGAGCGGGGTGCTCCTGAAGCTGATCCAGGAGAGGGATTACGTGGAGCGTGTGTGTTTTCTGATCCAGTGGGAGGTGGCGGAGAAGCTCGTGGCTCCCCCAGGGCCGGACCGCTCCCGGCTGGGGCTCCACCTCCGGGCATATTTCCACGTGGAGGTAGCCTTCCGGGTGTCGCGGAACTCCTTCTTCCCCCCGCCGGAGGTGGACGGGGGGCTGGTACGGATTTTTTCCCTTCCCGAGCCCAGGATCTCCGTCCCGGAGGAAGTCTTCGAGGAGGCGCTGCGGATCCTCTTTGCGGCGCGCCGGAAGACGCTGCGGCGCGTGCTCGCCGACCGGTTCGGGACCGAGGTCGCCAGGGAGCTCCTTTCGGAACTGGGGTTCGATCCCCGGGTCCGGGCCGAGGCCCTGGACCTTGCGGACCTGGACCGGCTCGCCGCTTGGCTCCATTCCCGCGGCCACGTGTAGACCGTTGACTGCCCGGATGGGGGGTTCTATAATGGTGTAACGGTTTCGGAAAACGGTTTCCTAAGATGCGACGGGTGACCATCAGAGAGGTGGCGGCGTTGGCCGGGGTTTCCCCTAGTACCGTATCCCGGGTCTTAAACGGCAAAGATGCCGGCCATATGCGCCCCGAAACCAAGGAACGGGTGCTTGCCGCCATCGAGGCCCTGGATTACACGCCGGCCAAGGCCGCCCGGATCCTGCGCAAGAAGAAGACCGGCGTGGTCGCCATCCTTCTCCCCGATATCTCCAACCCTTTCTTCTCCCTCCTCGCCCGCGGGGTTGCCTCCGTGGCCTTCGAGCAGGGCCTCTCTACCCTGATCTGCGACTCCGATAACTCCCCGGAGAAGGAGACCCAGTACTGGGACATCCTCCTTGCCGAGGGGGTGGACGGGATCGTGTTCGTCCCCGTGGGAAGGCCCAACGAGGCGAAGCTCAAGCGGCTCCTTGCGCGGGGCGTCGGGATCGTGGTCGCCGACCGCCGCGTGGAGGGCTTCCCCGCGGTGGAGGCGGACAACCGCGGGGGGAGCGCCGCCCTGGCGGAGCACCTTATCTCTCTGGGTTACCGCCGGCTCGCCTACATCGCCGGCCCGAAGGGGGTGAGCACCGCCGAGGACCGCCTGGCGGGCTTCGCCCGGGCCCTGGAGGCCCACGGACTTACCCCGGTGACGGTGCGGCGTGGGGATTTCACCCTTCGAAGCGGCTACGCCCTCGCCCGGGAGGTCCTGAGCCAACACCGGGAGGTGGACGCCATCGTGGCGGGCAACGACCTCATGGCCATCGGGGTCCTCAGGGCCGCCGAGGACATGGGCGTGGAGATTCCCGAGACGCTGGGCGTGGCGGGCTTCGACCACGTGCTCCCCGCGGACCTCGTCCGCCCCCGCCTCACCACCGTGGCGGTGCCGGCCTACGAGATGGGGCGGGAGGCGATGCGGCGCCTCCTTGAAGGTAGCGACGAGGGAAAGGTCCTCCCGGTGAAGCTCATCGCCGGGGACTCAACCCCCAAAAGAGGAGGTGATGGTCCGGGAAAGGAACCCAAAGCTGTCAAATCCCAAGGGAGGTGAGTATCTATGAAAAGGCTGATCGCGGTATTGGGAACGGTGCTTCTTCTGGGGGCGTTGGTCTGGGCCGAGGCGCCTACGATCGCGGTTTTCATCTCCACCCTCAAGAATCCCTACTTCGTCACCCTGGCCGACGGCGCTAAAGCCGCGGGCGAGGAGTTCGGAGCCGAAGTGGTGATCTACGACGCCCAGGACGATGCGGCCCTGCAGCTTTCGCAGGTTGAGGACGCCATCGCGGCGGGTGTGGACGCCATCTGCATCAATCCCGTGCACACCGAGGCCCTGATCCCCGCGGTGGAGAAGGCCAACGAGGCGGGGATCCCGGTGTTCTCGGTGGACCGGGATGTCTTGGGTGGCGAGCGGGTCTGCTACATCGGCACCAGCAACGTCTTGGCCGCCGAACAGGGCGCGGCCACCCTGATCCGCTACCTCGCCCTGGCCAAGCGTGAGTTGCCCTGGCGCATCGTGATCCTCGAGGGGATCCCCGGGGCCTCGGCCGCGGTGGAGCGCGAGGAGGGCTTCAAGAACGTGTTCAAGCCCCTGATCGACGGAGGCGCCATCGAGGTCGTGGCCGACCTCACCGCGTACTTCGATCGTGCCAAGGGATACCAGGTGATGTCCGATATCCTCGCCACCACCACCGACATCGACGCCGTGATCGCGGCCAACGACGAGATGATCCTGGGGGCCCTGGAGGCCATCAAGGCCGCGGGCCTGAAGGTGGGCTTTCCCGACGGGATCCTCCTCATGGGGTTCGACGCCATCGATGACGCCGTGGCCGCGGTGAAGACCGGGGAGCTGGTGGGGACCGTGGCCCAGGCCCCCTACATCCAGGGATACTGGGGCGTGGAGGCCGCGTACCGGTACCTCGTCGAGGGCTGGCGGCCGCCCGAAGGCACGGCCATCTACCCGCCCACCGGGGCACTCTTCATCCCCACCCCCGTGGCGGTGGTGACGGCCGAGAACGTGGATCAGGTGGCCCAGATCACCCGCACCCCGCCGCCCCTCCCCGGCACCGAATGAGGGAAGCGGGTATCCCCGGGCCCGGCGGGCTGGCCTGCCGGGCCCTTTCCTTTTAACCTCCTTGATCGATGGATATCAAAGCCTGGCTCAAACGGATAAACCGGAACCGGGTCCTGTTCCCCTTAGGGGCCCTGGCCTTGTTGGTGATCGTGGCCGCATCCCTCTCCCCCCACTTCCTCACCCCCATGAACATCAAGAACGTCCTCTCCCAGGTCTCCATCATCGCCATCCTCGCCGCGGGGGAGGCGTGCGTTATCCTCACGGGAGGAATCGACCTCTCGGTGGGAGCTGTTCTAGCCATAAGCGGTTCAATCACGGCAGTCCTCATGAAGTGGGTCGGGGCAGCAATACCGCTGGCAATACTGGGGGGCTTGGGCGCGGGGGCCTTGGCCGGAGCGCTGAACGGCCTCATGGTGGCCTGGGTGCGGATTCCCTCCTTCATCGCCACCTTGGCCATGATGGCCGTGGCCCGAGGCGGGACCTTGGTCCTCACCAACGGGCGCCCCGTGTCGGGGTTCCTCAAGAGCTTCCGGGCCATCGCGGGATACGCGGGGCCCCTTCCCCTGCTTTTCCTGATCACGTTCGGGGTGTATGTCTTGTGGCAGCTGGCCCTCTCCCACACCCGCTTCGGCCGCTACGTGTATGCGGTGGGAGGGAACGAAACGGGGACCCGGTTCGTGGGGGTGAACGTCCGACGGGTGAAGCTCTTGGTCTTCATCTTGGCGGGGCTGTGCGCCGCCATCGGGGGCATCATGCTGGACGCCCGCCTCAACGCCGCCTATCCCACCGCGGGGGAGGGCTACGAGCTCGATGCCATCGCCGCCGCGGTGCTCGGTGGGGTGAGCCTGAGCGGCGGGGTGGGGTCCCTTGTGGGGACGTTCTTCGGGGCGCTGGTCATGACCGTATTAGGCAACATCCTCAACCTCCTAAAAGTCGGGGCGTTCTACCAGTACATCGCCAAGGGCCTGATTCTCGCCGTCGCCGCCATCTCCCTTTCCCGGGGCATCAAGTTCGCGAAGTGAAAGGAGGCCGCGATGAAAAAGCGGGGGATCCTCAACGATCGACTGAGCTGGGTCCTCGCCCGGTTGGGCCACGGGGATAGGATCGTGATCGCCGATTGTGGCTTGCCCATCCCCGATGGGGTCTTGCGGATCGACCTCGCCCTGGTCCCCGGGATCCCCTCCTTCAGGGACGTGGTGGGGGCCATCGCCGGGGAGCTGGAGGTACAGAAATTGATCGTGGCGGAGGAGATGTGGGACCACAACCGGGCGAACTTGGAGTTCCTGCAGAAAACCTTCCCGGGAGTGCCCATTGAGAAGATCTCCCATGAACGCCTGAAGGAGCTCGTCCGGGGGGCGAAGGCGGTGATCCGCACCGGGGAGGCGACCCCGTACGCCAACGTGATCCTGGAAGCGGGGGTGATCTTCTGATGGGCGGTGGGAACGGCGGGCGCCCCTGGGTGGAGATGCGGGGCATCCACAAGTGGTTCGGGGGCGTGCACGCCCTGAAGGGGGTCGACTTCCACGTCCACCGGGGGGAAGTGGTGGGGCTGATCGGCGACAACGGCGCGGGCAAATCTACCCTCATCAAGATCCTCTCGGGGGTGTTCCCCCCGGACAAGGGGGAAATCCTGATCGAGGGGCGGAGGGTCCGGTTCCGCAGCCCCAAGGACGCCAAGGAATATGGAATAGAAACCGTATACCAGGAGCTCGCCCTGGTGGACAATCTGGACGTCCCCGCCAATATCTTCCTGGGGCGGGAGCCGGCGCTGGTGGGAGGGCGGGGCCTCTTCGCCCTGCTCCACAAGGGCCGGATGCTGCGGGAGGCGCGGGCGCTGCTCGAACGCCTCAAGGTCAACATCGGCGACCTCACCTCCCTGGCCGGGGAGCTCTCGGGAGGGCAACGCCAGACGGTGGCCATCGCCCGCGCCCTTTACACCGAGCCCAAGCTCCTCATCATGGACGAGCCCACGGCGGCCCTGGCGGTTCAGGAGACCAGGAAGGTCCTGGATCTCGTGCGGAAGCTGAGGGAGAGAGATATCGGGGTGGTATTCATCAGCCACACCCTCCAGGAGGTCTTCGCCGTGGCCGACCGGATCGTGATCCTGCGCAAAGGCGAGAAGGTGGGGGACCTCCCGGCGGCCGCGCTCACCGTCGACGAGGCGGTGAAGCTCATGGTGGGCGGGGAGGGGGCCTGATGAGGATCGTGGTGGTGGGAAGCGCCAACACGGATCTCGTGGTGCAGACGGAGCGGGCGCCCCGGGCCGGGGAGACGGTGGTGGGGGAGAACTTCGTGATCGTACCCGGCGGGAAGGGGGCCAACCAGGCCGTGGCCGCGGCCCGCTTGGGCGGGGAGGTGGCCTTCATCGCCCGATTGGGAGCCGATGAGTTCGGGGCACGGAACCTGGAAACCTATAAACGGGAGGAGATCGACACCTCTTATATAACCCGCGATCCCCAAGCCCCATCAGGGGTGGCCCTGATCGTGGTTGAACGGAACGGGGAAAACCGCATCATCGTCGTCCCCGGGGCCAACGGGAACTTAAGCCCAAAGGACGTGAAAAGGGCGGAAGGGGCCTTCTCCGGTGCGGCGGTCCTTTTGGTGCAGCTTGAGGTACCCTTGGAGACGGTGGAGGCGGCCCTGGAACTTGCCCGGGAGCGCGGCCTGAAAACCATTCTCAACCCCGCGCCGGCCCGCCCGCTCGGGGGAAGGATCCTCTCCAAGGTCGACATCCTCACCCCCAACGAAAACGAGCTCCGCGTGCTTACTGGCAATACGGATGTGGTGGCCGCGGCCCGCGGGCTTTTGGATTCGGGCCCCCGTTACGTCGTGGCCACCCTGGGGGAACGGGGGGCATTGGTGGTTTCCCGCGACGGGGAGCTCGCGGTCCCGTCCTTCAGGGTGGAGCCGGTGGACACCACCGCCGCCGGGGATGCGTTCAACGGGGCCCTGGCGGTGGCCCTGGCCGAGGGGATGGGGATGAGGGAGGCGGTCCGGTTCGCCTGCGCCGCGGGGGCACTGGCGACCACGAAGCTCGGGGCCCAGCCC
>JAGGWU010000048.1 GCA_021163465.1 Candidatus Bipolaricaulota bacterium | reverse complement strand
CCCGCGGACTCCAGTCCCCCTACCACCACGAAAAGGCCGATGAAAAAAAGCAGCACATCCCAGTGGATGAAGTTCATCACCTCTTCCACCTTGGGACGTACCCAGAGGAGCCCCAAGGCGCCGCCGATCAGGGCCACGAGGCCCGGAGGAAGGTGCAAAGGCTCGTGCACGAAGTAAAGGAGCACGGTAAATCCCAAGACCCAAAACATCTTCCGCATGGTCGCCGGATCCACCAGGGCCCGCCTCGCGTCCAGCCGCTCCAGGTTCTCCAAGTTTTCCGGCCTCTTCCACAGCTCCCGCCGGAAAAAGAGGGGGAACAAGGCGGTGGATACCAGAAGCACGGCGAGGACAACCGGCCCGAGGTGTGTGAGGAAGGCGTTGAAGGAGAACCCAGCCGCCGAACCGATGATGATATTGGGGGGATCCCCCACCAACGTGGCCACCCCCCCGATATTGGAGAGGACCGCCTCCCCTAAAAGGAAGGGCACTGGGTTTACCCCAAGGACTTCGGCGATAGAGACCGTCACCGGGGCCACTATCACCACCGTGGTCACGTTGTCCAAGACCGTGGAGACCAGGGCGGTGAACCACGAAAGCCCCAAAAAAAGGAGCCACGGTCGCCCCCGGCTCATCCGGGAAAGGCGGATGGCGAAGTACTGGAAGGCCCCGGTGGGCTGGATGATGCCCACGATGGTCATCATCCCCAAAAGGAGCCCCACCGTGTTGAAGTCCACCGCCTCCACGGCGAGGTCGAAATCGTAAAAGCCAAGGCCGATCCCCGTGGCTATCATCGCCACCGCCCCCGCCAGCGCCGCGATGGTGCGGTGCACCCTTCCCGAGAAGATGAGGGCATATGTGGCGAGGAAGATGACGCTCGCGACGGCGGGGATCATGCGTAGAACCCCGAGAGGACACCCCAGACCACGAACAGGGTCCCCAGGGAAAGGCCCACGAACCAGGCGGGTACCCCCACCGCCATCCAGCGGCGCGCATCGATGGGGGTTTCGGTGCGTTCTGAAATGGAGATGGTGACCACGGTGGCCGAAGAGCCGATGGGGGTGGCCAATCCCCCAAGCACCGCCCCGATGGCCAGGCTCCACCAAAGCGGCGTGAGATGTTCCGGTGGAAGCCCCAGGTCCGACAGCCGCTGGAGCACGGGTACCAGGGCGATCACCAGGGCGACGTTGTCCACCACCGCCGAGAGGATCCCCGCGCCCCAAAGGAGGATCACCGAGGCGATCAGGATGTTACCCGCGGCGAATCTCTGGAAGACGAGGGCCAACTCTTTCAGAATCCCCACGTGCTCCAGCCCCCCCACCAAAACGAACAAGGCTCCATAAAAGAAAACCGCACTCCATTCCACCTCCGAAAGGATCCTCCGCACGTCTGGGCGGACCACGACCAAGGCCAAGGCCGCACCCAACATGGCCACGGTAGCGGGTTCCAGGCCCAGCCATTGGTGGGCAAGATAAAGGAGGATCACCACCCCGAGCACCAGGCCCATCCGCCGTGCCCCCGCGGGGTCCTCCAGGGCCTTCCTGGCATCGATCTCCATGAGCTTTTCCACGTTCTTGGGACGTTTGCGCACGAAATCCCGGAAGATGAGGAGGAAGACGGCCAGGGAACCGAGCCATACCGCTGCCGCCACCGGCGCAAGATGCACCAAGAAGTCCACGAAGCCGAAACCGGAACCCGAGCCGATGATGATGTTCGCCGGATCCCCTACCAACGTGGCCAACCCCCCTATCACCGCGAACGCCGCCTCGGTGGTGAGGAAGGGGAGGGGCGAGAGGTCGAGGATGTCGGCGATGGAGATGGTGAGGGGGGCGATGAGGACCATGGTGGTAACGTTGTCCAAAAACGCCGAGGCCCCGGCGGTAAAGGCCCCCAAGCCCGCGAGAAGCAAAAAAGGCCGGCCCCGGGAGGCCTGAGCGATCTTGATGGCCAGGTATTGGGTGGCCCCGGTCCCCTCCAGGATGGCCACCATGACCATCATCCCCACCACCAAAAACAGGGTCCCGAAATCGATGGAGGCAAGGGCCGCGCCCTGGTCGTAGAACCCGAGGAAGGTTCCCACAAGCACCATGGCCACCGCGCCGATCAAGGCGGCGATGGTGCGGTGGATCCTCTCGGTGAAAATCAGGATGTAGGCCGCCAGGAAGACCCCTAACGCGGCCCAAAGCTCCACGGATCCCGCCGAAAGCTCTGTTTCCATCGGTTCTCAGCTTCTCCCCTTTTGGTGGGCCAAGGCCTCTTCCGCTTCCTTCAGCACCCCCTGCTGTTCCGGGAAGGTAAGGGTAGCCAGGGCCCGGGCAAACGGAAGCCAGCGCATATCCACAAGTTCTTCGGCATTCAATACCCCCTCTTCCTGGGTCTCCGCCAGGAAATAGGTAACTTCCTTGTGGATAAGCTTTCCGTTGCGGATGAAGCTGTAATTGATGGTACGGGAAAAACCGGGGACGGGCCGGAGGTCCCTTATCCCCACCTCTTCCAAAACCTCCCGGCGGGCAGCCTCTTGAGGGGTCTCCCCCGCCTCAACACGTCCTTTGGGGAAGCCCCAATGCCGACCGTTTTTGTTACGTACGAGGAGGTATTCCCGTTTCCCTCCCCGTTCCCGAAAAAGAAGGTAGCCGGCCGCCCGCTCGAACTCCCCCGTCACACGATATCCAACTCCTTGCCCCGCCGATCGTAAGCCTTGGGTGAGAGACAAAGCCCCTGGAGCTCCCGCCACAGGACCTTGAAGGATTCGGGGATCCCCGGGCGGGGGAATTCTTCCCCCTTCAGGATCGCCTTATAGAGTTGGACCCTCCCCTTGGTGTCGTCGGATTTCACCGTGAGCATCTCCTGCAAGAGCGAGGCCGCCCCGTACGCCTCCAGGGCCCAGACCTCCATCTCCCCCAGGCGCTGGCCGCCGAATTGGGCCTTGCCCCCCAAGGGCTGTTGGGTGATGAGGGCATAGGGGCCGGTGGAACGGGCATGGATCTTGTCGGCGGCAATGTGCTCGAGCTTCATGATGTACATGTAGCCCACGGTGATCGGTTGCTCGAAGGGCTCACCCGTGCGGCCGTCCCGGACGATCACCTTTCCATCCATGTTGTCCCCGGCGGCAAGGCCCACCTTGGCCCTCTCCTCATGAAGCTCTTTCAGGATCTCTTCTTCCTTTGCCCCATCGAAGGGGGGTGTGGCCGCCTTCTCCCCCCGGAGCTTGCACAGCCACCCAAGGTGCGTCTCGAAGATCTGGCCCAGGTTCATCCTGGAAGGGACCCCAAGTGGGTTCAGGATCACATCGAGCGGGGTCCCATCGGGCAGAAACGGCATATCCTCCACGGGGAGGATCTTGGCGATCACGCCCTTGTTTCCGTGCCGGCCAGCGAGCTTGTCCCCAACGGCGATGGGACGGCGCTGGGCTACGTAAACCTTCACCAGCTCGTTGACCCCCGCCTCAAGCTCGTCCCCCTGAGCGCGGGAGAACCGCTTCACCCGGATCACCGTGGCCGTGCCGGAGATGGGTGGCATGCGCAGGGAGGTGTTACGGAAGCTCTTCATCTTCTCGCCGAAGATGGACCGGAAGATCTTCTCCTCGGGGGTGGGTTCGGCCTCCCCTTTGGGGGTTACCTTCCCCACCAGCACGTCCCCGGTTCTGACCTCGGTTCCCACCCGGATGATCCCGTGCTCGTCGAGGTTGCGGCGGTCCTTGTTGGAGAGGCCGGGGATGTCGGCGGTTATCTCCTCGGGCCCCAGTTTCGTCTCCTCCGCCGTTACCTCGAACTCCTGGATGTGGATGGAGTCCAGGATGTTCTCCCGCACCAACCTCTCGGAGATGACGATCGCGTCCTCGTAGTTATATCCCTCGAAAGACAAGAACCCCACGAGCAGATTGGCCCCCAAGGCGAGCTCCCCGTGATCGGTGGAGAGGGAGTCGGCCAACACATCGCCCTTTTTGACCTTGTCACCGGGCCAGACGATGGGGCGATGGTGCACGATGGTATCCTGGTTGGAGCGCTCGAAGTTGGCGAGCTTGTAAACCTTCTTCCCTTTTTTCGTGCGGACGACCACCTTTTGCGCATCCACCTTCTCCACGATCCCGTCTTCCTCGGCCACCACTACCGCCCCGGAGTCCACCGCCGCCACCCGCTCCATCCCCGTCCCCACCAAGGGCGCTTGGGGCCGCAAAAGCGGCACGGCCTGGCGCTGCATGTTGGCGCCCATCAAGGCCCGGTTGGCGTCGTCGTGCTCCAGGAAGGGGATCAACGAGGCCGAGACCCCCACGGTGGCGTGGGGGGCCACCTCCACGAAGTCCGCTTCCTCCGGCGGCACGAACCGGATCTCCTCGCGGCCGGTGCGCACCGGGACGAGCTCCCCCTGGATGTAGCCCCTCTCATCTATGGGAACGGTGGCCGGGGCGATGAGGTACTTCTCCTCCTCGTCCGCCATGAGGTACACGATCTCCCCGGTGACCTTTCCCTTCTTCACCTTGACGTAAGGCGCCTCAAGGAAGCCGTAATCGTTTACCCGGACGAACACTGCCATGGAGGTGATGAGGCCGATGTTCTGGCCCTCCGGGGTTTCGATGGGGCAGATCCTGGCGTAATGGGAGGGGTGGACGTCCCGGACCTCGATCTTCGCCCGCTTGGCTTGGGGCGATCCTCCTAGAGCGGAGAGGCGGCGCTTATGGGTCAGCTCGGAAAGGGGGTTGGTCTGCTCTAAGAACTGGGAGAGCCGCCCGGTGTAGAAGAGGGCGTTCACCGCCGCCTGGACCGTGCGGGCGGAGATGATCTTGCGGATGGCGTCCTTATCCTCGGGGTCATAGCGGGAGAGCTTGTCCTGGGCCACGCGGGCCATGCGCACAAGCCCCGCCCTCAGGGCCGCTTGGGCCTGCTCCCCCGGGAGCCGCACGCGCTTGTTGCCCAGATGATCCTTTTCGTCGAGGAGCCTGGGGTCTTCGGGGGCGCGCAACAGGAGTTCCACCGCCCGGAAGATATCCTCCGGGGTGAGGTAGGTCTCCTCCCGGTCCAGGCCGAGCTTTCGGTTGAGCTTGAACCTCCCGATCTTGGTGAGGCGGTACCGTTCGGGATTGAAATAGAAATCCCTGATATACTCCTCCATCTGGGCCAGGGAGGGCCTATCGGAGGGGCGGAACCGATGATAGATGTAACGGATCGCCTCCTCTTGGGATTGGGTCTTGTCCTCGGAAAGGGATTTCTGGATCGCGGGGTGTACCAGGCGCAGGGCACGGCCCGCGGCGGCCGCCGCTTCCGCCCGTTCCCGGGTGAGCTCGCTCCCCGTCTCCCACCGCTCGTCCCCCATCTCCACGTCTTCCGCAAGGAGCGCGCCCACCTTGTTGGGGAGCTCCTCGGGCGGTACCTGAATGGAGTAGCGCTTGAGGATCTGGGCCGTTTCCATCCCCAGGGCCCGCAGGAAGGTGGTGGTGGGGACCTTGGCCCGCCGATCCAGACTCGTCCGCAGGGTCCAGCGGCGCACGTCCAGATCGATCTCGAGCCACGCCCCGAGCTCCGGGAGGAAGTGGGCCCGGTAGAGGGTAGGTCCCTCTTGGGTGATGTAGAGGCCGGGGGAACGGGCGAGCTCGTTCACGATCGCGTTCTGGGTTCCGTTGATGATGAAGGTGGCCCGGGAGGTCATGAGGGGTATATCCGCAAGGTACAGTTCCGTCTCCCGCACCACCTTGCCCCCGTCCCAAAGGCGGGCCGTCACCCGGAGGGGAGCGGCATAGGTCAGGCCCTTGTCGAGACACTCCTCCTCGGAATACCTCGGCTCCCCCAGGGAAGGGTCTATAAGCTCAAGATACAGGTCGTCACGCCCTGGGCAGCGGATGGGGGAGATCTCCTCGAAGAGCTCCCTGATCCCCTCCGCCAGGAAACGCTCATAGGAGCGCTTCTGGCTCTCCAAGAGATACGGCGGGTCCATCCACCACCGCGAGCGTCCGTACCAACGCCTGTCCTTTACCATAGGACAAAAGGGGCCCCAGGGCCCCCTCACCTCCCCGGATTCCCGGCTACTTGAGTTCTACCTCGGCCCCGACGGCCTCGAGCTTCTTCTTGATCTCCTCGGCCTCCTCGGGCTCGGCGCCCGCCTTGATCACCGCGGGGAGCTTGTCCACCAACTCCTTGGCCTCCTTAAGGCCCTTGCCGGTGATCTCCTTGACGGCCTTGATGACCTGGATCTTCTGCTGGCCCACGGAGGTAAGCACCACATCCACGGTGGTCTTCTCCTCGGCCGCAGCGGGGGCACCGGCTCCCGGAGCCGCGGCCACCGCCACGGGCGCTACGGCCTGGGCCGAGACCCCGAACCGCTCCTCGATGGCGGCTACGAGCTCAGCCAGCTCCTTCACCGACATCTCCTCGATGGCTTGCAGGATTTCCTCTTTGGTCATGACGACGCCTCCTTCACCTTTTGGACTTCAGATAGGGCCACCGCAAGCTTGCGCAAAATCCCCGCCAGGACAACGGCCAAGCCCCGGATCGGACCCGCCACCGCCCCGGCAAGCCGCGCCAAAAGCTCCTCCCTGGAGGGGAGCTCCGCTATTTTATCCGCTTCCTCGGGGGGGAGGATCTCCCCCTCGAAGATCCCTACCTTCACCTCAAGCTGCGGGAACTTCTTGCGGGATTCCCGCACCGCCCGGAAGGGAACGGTGGGATCGTCGTAGCCGATCACGATGGCATTGGGCCCGCGGAGATACCGGGCCAGGTCGTTGAGCCCCAGCTCCTCGGCGGCGATGCGGGTCAGGGTGTTCTTTATCACCCGAAACTCCAACCCCTTCTCCTTCATGAACTCCCGCAGCTCCACCATCTCCGGGGCGGGGATGCCCAGGTACTCCACCAGCACCACCCCTTGAGCCTTGGAGAGCTTCTCCTTCAGGGCCTGGACTTGGGCCACCTTTTCCGGCTTCGGCATATCCCCTCCTCAGAGCTTTTGGGCAAGCTGGATGAGCTCCCGCTCATCCACCGGAATCCCCGGCCCCATGGTGGAGGATATGGAGACCCGCTGGAGGTACCTTCCCTTGAACCCCTCGGGCCGCCGGTCGAGAACCGCCCGGGTCAGGGCCACCAAATTCTCCAGGAGCTTGTCCGTCTCGAAAGAGACCTTTCCGAAGGGGGCGTGGACGATCCCGTAACGATCGGCGCGGAATTCCACCATCCCTTGCTTCGTCTCCCTCACCACCCGGGCGATATCCTGGGTCACGGTCCCGGTCTTGGGGGAGGGCATCAGCCCCCTAGGCCCCAGGATCCGGCCCAATTTCCCCACCACCGGCATCATGTCCGGGGTGGCGATGACCCGGTCGAATTCCAGCCACCCTTCCTTCTGGATCCGCTCCGCCAGCTCCTCCCCACCCACGTAATCGGCGCCGGCCTCCTCCGCCTCCCGGATCTTCTCTCCCCGGGCGAACACAAGCACTCGTACGGTCCTCCCGATCCCATGGGGCAGGACCACCGTGCCCCGGATGGGGTATTGGGAGGTGTTCACCCCCAGGTTGAAGGCGGCCTCGGCGGTCTCGTCGAACTTGGCCGTGGCCGTCCGCTTCATGAGTTCGATGGCCTCCCGCACCGGGTAAACCCGGGCCTTATCCACCACCGCCACCGTCTCTTGATATCGCCTCGAACGCCTCATCCTTCTACCACCTCGATCCCCATGTTCTTGGCCGTCCCCAACACCATGCGGATGGCGGCCTCGAGGTCCTTGGTGTTCATGTCGGGAAGCTTCCGTTCGGCGATGCGCCGCACCTGTTCCATGGTCACCTTGCCCACCTTTATGCGGTTGGGCTCAGGGGATCCCTTCTCGATCCCCGCCGCCTTTTTCAGCAGCACCGAAACCGGAGGCTGTTTCAGGACGAAATCGAAGGAGCGATCAGAGTAAACGGTGATCTCCACCGGGATGAGAATGCCGGGTTCCTCGTTCTTGGTGGCCTCGTTGAACTTCTTGCAGAAGTCCATGATGTTCACCTTGTGCATCCCGAGCACCGGGCCCACGGGCGGGGCGGGGCTCGCCTGGCCCGCGGGGATCTGAAGCTTTATCTTAGCCGCGACCTGTTTAGCCATCTTCGTCCTCCTCCGTTCATGACCTTAAATCTTGGCAATACCGTCCAAGCTTATCCGCACCGGAAGCTCCCGACCAAAGATCTTGACCGAGACCACCGCTTCCTCGGCCTCCTTATCGATCTCCTTGATCTCCCCGGTGAAGTCGGCAAACGGCCCCTCGATGATCTGGACGATCTCGCCCACCTCGAACTCCACCTCGACCTTCGGCCGCCGCTCCTCCTCCACCTTGGGGGCCTCGATCATCCCCGCGGTGCGCTGCACCGCCAGCATCTCCTGGCCCTCGATGGGAATGGGGTGGAACCGGTTCCCCACGAACCTGGCACCCTCAATGCCCGCCAGAAGCTCCCGCATCTGCTCCTCATCCAGGCCCATCTTGGCGAACACGTACCCCGGGAAGAGCCGGCGCTTCTCGATCCGGTGGATGGAAATGATGCGTTTTTCCTTGTACTCCTTGACCTTCACCAGACCGGAAGCGTTGGCGTAGATCTTATGTTCCCGTTCGATCTCGAAGCCCTCGGGGAGTTCTTGGCCTTCCTTGAGGCGGGGGCAGAGCTCCTCGGGGATGATGTGGGTCTCTTTGGTTCCATCCTCGTACTCCAAGGTGATCCTGCGCACCTTCTCCCGGGCCACGATCTGTCCCTGGACGTCGATCTGATAGCGCGAGTCGGAGTCGGTGGTGATGGGGATTCCGGTCCGTACCCGCTCCCCCACGCGGATATCGCGGCGGAGCTGCTTTTCCTGCGGCACCAGGTACTCCCTCTCGGTGCGGTCCACCCGCTCCACCACGATCCGCCACATGGGCTCTATGGAGACCACCCGGGCGGGCTTCTTCAGGTGTCGGGGAGGGCGCCTGGCGAGCAGGGCTCCCCGCTCCACCCGCTCGTTGTTCTTCACCAGGAGATCGTAGTCATACGAGACCCGGTACTCGGTGGCCCGGCCGCGGCGGGAACGGGAGGTTACTACCTCCTCCACGGGAACGAGGAAGTACTCCACGTCCCCATTCCTGCGGATGGGCTCGAAGTACCTCTCCCAGCCGAGCTGGCGCACCCGCTCCTCGAGCTGCTTCTTCACACGCAGCTCGGAGCCAGCGTAGGTTTGGATGGCATACCACTTCTTGCGTTGCATGGCGTTAGGGCCTTACCTTTTGAGGAGGGCGCTGAGGATGGCCCTCATCACCGTATCCACAAGCCCCAAATACAGGGCCAGGGCCACGATCATCATGAGGATCAGGGCCGTGAAGGCTGCCACTTGCTGCCATGAGGGCCAACTGACCTTTTTGGCCTCCGCGACCACGGCCCGAAAATACTCCCTTATCCTTTGGACCATTTGCTCACCTCGCAGGCCCGGAGGGACTCGAACCCCCAACCTCCGGATTTGGAGTCCGGTGCTCTGCCAATTGAGCTACGGGCCTGTCCACCCTTTTATTTTAAACCTCTTTGTGCAGGGTGTGGTGCCGGCACCATTTGCAGTACTTACGTAGTTGGAGCTTGTCGCGCCGGTTCTGGCGATTGCGGGTGGTATGGTAATTCCGGCGCCCACACTCCGAACATGCCAAGCTCACGATGAGGACGTTGTCCTTTTTCGCCATGTCACTTGACGATCTTCGTTACCACACCCGCGCCCACGGTGCGGCCGCCCTCACGGATGGCGAACCGCTGCCCTTCCTCCAGGGCCACCGGCTTGATCAGCTTGCATTTCAGGCCATCCACGTTGTCGCCGGGCATCACCATCTCCACGCCCTCGGGAAGCTGGACCTCACCCGTCACATCGGTGGTGCGGAAGTAGAACTGGGGCTTATACCCGGAGAAGAACGGGGTATGGCGGCCGCCCTCCTCTTTGGAAAGCACATAGACCTGTGCCAAGAACTCGGTGTGGGGCGTGATGGAGCCGGGAGCCGCCAGGACCTGACCCCGCTCTACCTCGTCCTTCTCCACGCCCCGCAAAAGCACCCCGATGTTATCGCCGGGAA
The DNA here is from genome assembly GCA_021163465.1 of Candidatus Bipolaricaulota bacterium. Taxonomy (GTDB): domain Bacteria; phylum Bipolaricaulota; class Bipolaricaulia; order Bipolaricaulales; family Bipolaricaulaceae; genus UBA3571. The sequence continues at coordinate 1,826 of JAGGWU010000048.1, read as the reverse complement.
GGGCCTCGTCCAGGATCTTGTTGAACATTTCGATGGAGGTGGCCACGGTCTTCCGGATCTCGTCGGTGAGCCCCACGATCTCCACCTCGTCGCCGGGACGGAGCTTGCCGCGCTCCACACGTCCGGTGACCACGGTGCCGCGGCCCTTGATGGAGAAGATATCCTCGATGGGCATGAGGAAAGGCTTGTCCTCCTCACGCTTGGGCAAGGGGATGTAGTTGTCCAGGGCATCCAGGAGCTCCAAGATGGGCTTCACCTCGGGGTCGTCCAGGGAGGTGGCCTGGAGGGCCTTGAGGGCGGAGCCCCGGATCACGGGGACCTCATCACCCGGATATTCGTACTGATTGAGGAGCTCCCGCACCTCCATCTCCACCAAATCCACGAGGTCCGGATCGTCCACCATGTCCACCTTGTTGAGGAAGACCACGATGGCGGGGACGTTCACCTGGCGTGCCAAAAGGACGTGCTCCCGGGTCTGGGGCATGGGCCCGTCGGCGGCGGAGACGACGAGGATGGCCCCGTCCATCTGGGCGGCACCGGTGATCATGTTCTTCACGTAATCGGCGTGGCCGGGACAGTCGATGTGGGCGTAGTGGCGGTTCTCGGTCTCGTACTCCACGTGGGCCACGTTCACGGTGAGAATCTTGGTCTCGTCACGGCGGAAGAGCTTGGCGTCGGCTTTGGCCACCTCATCGTAGGAACGTTCCTTGGCAAGGCCCTTCATGGCCAACACCTTGGTGATGGCCGCCGTAAGCGTGGTCTTTCCGTGGTCGATGTGTCCAATCGTCCCCACGTTTATGTGTGGCTTCGTCCTCTCGAACTTCTCCTTTGACATCCCTTCCGACCTCCTTGCTTTGTTGGCGTGGCAAAAATAATGGAGCTCAAGCGCCCCGTGCTGGAGCCCGCGGGCGGATTCGAACCGCCGACCTCACCCTTACCAAGGGTGCGCTCTGGCCGCCTGAGCTACACGGGCCCCCACAAACCCGCATTTTACCTCCCCAAACGGGGGACAACAACCTAATGGAGGGGGAGGGATTCGAACCCCCGAAGGCCTCAAGCCGCCGGGTTTACAGCCCGGTGCGTTTGACCGCTTCGCTACCCCTCCAGGACGTCTAAATTTTAACGCCTCGCCCTGCGAGGCTAAAGCCCGTGGCCCGACTCGAACGGGCAACCCTCCGCTTACAAGGCGGACGCTCTACCGGTTGAGCTACACGGGCTTCTGAGAAAAATTTTATCCCCGTACTCGAGGCGGTAAAGTATTAGAGCGCCGGAGGGGTTAACCCAAGCGTCTCCCCGTCGCGATCGACCACGAGCCCGGTTCCGATGGGGAACATCGGGGGCTTATCAAAGGGCCTTTTCCGCGGTATAATGGGACGCTCAGAGTGACAACAAAGGCAAAAGCCTTTATCGAATAAAAAAGAGGTGGTTCCATGGGCAACGTGAAGGAAAAGGAACTTAACGCCAAGGAATACCTGGAAAATCTCGAGGCGGAAGAGGAGCTCTGGGAGTGGGAAGAGGAGGAAGCTCATCACCGCTCCCCGGAGAACCCAATCCGTACGTATTTCGATGAGATCTCGCGGGTCCCCCTCCTCACCAAGGAAGAGGAGGTGGAGCTCGCCAAACGCGTCGAGGCCGGCGATAAGGCCGCGAAAGAAAAGCTCGCCGAGGCGAACCTCCGCCTCGTCGTCTCCATCGCCAAGAAGTACCGGGGATGCGGACTCCCCTTCCTCGACCTCATCCAGGAGGGGAACCTCGGCCTCATGAAGGCCATCGAGAAGTTCGACTGGCGCAAGGGGTACAAGTTCTCCACCTACGCCACCTGGTGG
>JAGGWU010000167.1 GCA_021163465.1 Candidatus Bipolaricaulota bacterium | reverse complement strand
TCGAGGGGATAAAAACGGTGGAAAACGGGGATTTCATGAACGGAGAGATCTTCGTCGTAGCCCGGGTCATCTCGGGCTTCACCTCCACCGGGAGGCCGATACAGCGCGCCCTCCGGATCCCCACTTCGGGCCACTACTCCATGGGAGACGGCGAGGAAAAGATCCTCTCTACGGTGCTCTTCGAGGGCGAGGTGCGGCCATTCCTCTACGTCGAGGTCATGGTCTGGGACGAGGACAACCCCGAGGTAGGGGACCAGCACGATCTCCTCGGGGGCCTCTTCGGGCTCTGGCTCCCCTGGCGCCTGGCAAACCTCCCCGGGGGCGCGAAGCGCATCGTCTTCCCCAAGTCCACCCCCGACGGCGAGGTCCTAATCTACCTGCGATTGGAACTCCTGAGCTAGGGCACCGCCAGGGTATCGTCGAGGAAGTCCAGGATGGCGGCGACGGCCGCCCGGGTCGTTGGGGTATCGGGGCGGTTGATGAACCCGTGGCCCGCGCCGGGGATGAGAAAGAGCCTGGCTTCTACCCCGGCCCGCCGCAGGGCATCGGCCATCCGCACCGACTCCTCATAGGGGACCACGCGGTCGTCGCGGCCATGGATGAAGAGGAACGGGGGATCGTCGGGGCTGACCCAGGTGATGGGCGAGGCCTCCCGCCATAAATCGGGGGCGTCGCCGGCCGCGGCCCCGAGGAACCCCTCCACCGCCCGCTCCGCCGGGGTGCCTGCGGCCGAGAGGAGGTCCATGGGGCCGAACAAGGCGATCACCGCTTGGACCCGGGAGGGAATCCCTGGATCCACGCAGGCGCCCAAGGCCTCGGGCGCGGTCCCGAGCAACGCCACCAGGTGCGCCCCGGCCGAGGTGCCCAGGGCCGCGATCCGGTCGGGGTCCACCCCGTAGTCGGCGGCGTGGGCCCGGAGCCACTTCACCGCGCACCTCAGGTCCTCCAAGGCCGCAGGGAACGTGAAATCCGGGGCCAGGCGGTAGTTGACCGAGAACCCTGCGTACCCCCGTTCCGCCAGGAACCTCGCCAGGGGCGCGAGCCTCCGCTTGTCCCCGGTGTGCCAGGCGCCTCCGTGCACGAAAAGAATCGCCGGGTGCGAACCCGGGGAATCGGGGAGGTATATGTCCAGTGCCAGGGGAAGCCCGTCCACCGTGCGGTAGACGACATCGTGGATCTCCGTCACCCCTAGCGCCGTCGCCGCGAAGGAACAAACGAGGGCCGCTACGACCATAACCCGTGCCATTTTATCCCTCCCGGAAGAGGGAGCGGATGAGCTCCCGCTGATCGGCGGGGATGTAGATGGTGGGGTGCTCCCCGTGCTCCTCGACCCAGATCCGCGCGATCTCGGGAAGGGTGGCCCAGCGGACGAGCCCTTCCTCCACGAGCTCTCCGACCGGTTCGAGGACGGCGTCCGTGAACTTGGCGAGGAACTCCTCTCCTCCGCGCACCACCACCCCGTGGGCCACGAAGATGCTCACGGTGTACATGCCCTGGGGATCCAGCTCCCCACGCCGGGCGAGTTCCACCAGCTCGAAGAGCCCCCCGGCCCTCATGGTGGTCCGCCGCCAGGAGCCGATGTAGATCAGGGGGCTTTCGGGGTCGTGGGTGATAAAGTGGTACCGGTCCTTGGGGCGCCACACGCCCGAAGCGAAGAGATCCGGACCCCTATGCCCCGCGGTGCCGGCGCCCCACAGGATCCTCCCGGTCCAGGTGGCCTCGGGGAACATCCGCCCCTGCAGGGGCTCCCGAAACCGCTCCCAGTTCTGGCGGTTATCCGGCGGCCAGTAGAGGAACCCACCCACCACCTGCGAGGGCTCTACCCCGGTCCTGCGGATGAGCTCCGCGACATCGGCGTAGTTGTAGATCCGCTCGTGGGCGTGGGGGTCAATGGAGACCCCTAACACGTCGTGAAGGTATTTCAGGACGTTCAGCCCCTCGGTGTTCGCGGTTACATCCCTCTTATCGTACGTCGCCGCTGCAGCGGGGAAGGTCCACTCACACTGGTAATCGAGCGCCGCCCCGTAACGATGGAGGAGCTCGGCGAACTCCACCAAGGCGTCCCTCCACCGCAGGTAGGTGTCCCGATCCCGGGTGAAGTCCGGGTTGGTTGGGGGATCCTCGGTGTGCATTACCACGGTCACATAGATGGGGAAAGGACCCGCAAAGCACGGCACCACCGAAATCACCACCGCCAACAAAGCTACCGCCATGCCTCTCATGACCTTCACCTCAAAAGCGAGTTTATCCGACCGGAGTTATCTGAGCCCGGGACACCCCTTGAGCGGGGCAGGGGGTATAGTCCCGGGTAGTGGCGTAAATCCGGGGGGTTGCGAGCTGAAGGACCTCGGGTAACCGAACCGGGACCCGAGGGGATTGACCAAGCGGCCACCGGTAGGTTCCTTTGGAGGTGCTGGCCGGGGCGACGGCGTGGGTGCGGACGATCTCTTCGCCCAACCCGATGGCCGGAAGGCAGCGGGAGCTGGTGGCGGGGCTACTGCGTGAGGCGGCGGAAGAGGTGCTCGCCTACATGGCATTCCCACCTGGCCACTGGAGGCGGATTCACTC
>JAGGWU010000050.1 GCA_021163465.1 Candidatus Bipolaricaulota bacterium | reverse complement strand
GGGGCGGGGTTCCGTGACCTCGCCTTCGGCACTTGGATCGGGGCCGCCATTGGGGGGCTGTTGCACCTCTATTTCTCCCTGCGGGTGCGTCCCGAGTAAAGAAGGGGGGTGAGGAGTACGGCACCGGATACGGAGGAAATTGCCCAGTGGAAGCGGCTTCTTCAGGCCGCGGTGGGGGTGCGGAAGCTCGCCCCGTGGAGGTGGATGGAGGAGACCGACATCTTCGGTGTCCAAGACCCCGAAAGCGGCCAGGTGGGGTTCGTGAGCGTGATGGGCCTTTTGGGGGAGCATCGCGCCGTGGCCGTGTACCTTGGGCGCGAGGCCCTGAACCGGTTTTGGGAGTTTTACGATCCGGAGGATTATCCCCTCCCTGAGGAGATCTTCATCATACCCCAATTGCAGCTTCAGTTCGTGAGTCGAGCGGACCTCACCGACCGAGATCTCGAGCCGATCAGGGCCTGCGGGTTCCGGTTTCGGGGGGCGGGCAATTGGCCCCTCTTCCGCAGCTTCCGCCCCGGTTTTCACCCCTGGTACCTGGAGCCAGGGGAGGTCCGTTTTCTCGCTTGTTGTCTGGAACAACTCCTGGAGATGGCTCCCAGGATACGCCGGGACCCGGAGGCCTTGCTGCCCGGTGCGGGGCACCGGTACTTGGTGCGGGTTCCGAAGAAAGAGGACGGGGAGACGGTGTGGACGGACAGGGTGCGGTCCTTCCCTCCGCCCGGGAGGAGGGAGGTTGCCCTGTCTCTTCCCCGGGACGTGATCGTGGGGTTGGGGAAGCTGCCCAAACTGGAAGTGGTCCTCGAGGTGGATGTGTTCGGCCTGTTGCATGAGATCGATGGGTACGAGGAAAGGCCCGAGCTCTTTTTCTCCCTCCTGGCGGTGGACGCCTCCACGGGGAACTTGGTGGAGTTCCGCCCCATCAGGGCCGATGAAGCCTTATACCCCGGGATCGTGCGGGCGCTCCTGGCCACCTTCCTCCGCAACGCTTCCCTTCCGCAAGAGATATTGGTGAAGGAGCCGCGGCTGTATCACCTCCTGTGTCCTCTCCAAGAGCTCATGGGGATCCAGGTGGAACTCGTGGAAGAGCTCCATTTCGCCGAGGATTATGAGGACTTCATCTTCTATGGGATCTTCCCGCCCGAGCTTTTCGGAGAATAGCCTGGAGAAATCTTGTGTTACATCTTGGCCACGCTTCGGGTACTCCCGGCCCCTCTTCCGGCTTAATGCCCGGTGGGCCTGCTCGATTGCATCCGCCCGCCGACGCCCCTGACCCAAGGTGTGCCTCTAAAAGTCCATGGCAACTGCGTATGGACGATCGCAGCGGAGGAGCTTCCTCTTCCTTGTTGGCCGGGAACTAGCGCAGGAAGTAAAGGAGGATGGCAAGCCCCCCAAACACGGCCTCGATTCCCATAAAAACCAGGACCAATACCCGCTCGGAAAGACCCCCGGTTACCTTGAGCACCGTCTGGGCCAATCCCACCGGTCCGTGAGAAGGGCACCTGAGTCTTCCATCTTCTGCCAGCTCCCCAGCCCACCCCTTGGAGGGAAAGCCGTGGAAAGCCTTTACCAAGAAATCCAGGGCATAAGGAACGATCACCAAAACGCCGGCTGTCTCGAAGTTCCCCACAATGCAGCTTGCCGCGAGGATCGCCCCGATGGAGAGGGTGCCCACATCGCCGACGAAAACCTTCGCCGGATACCAGTTGAAGGGAAGGATGCCAAGGGCTGCGCCGATCCCGGCCAAAAGGGTCACCAAGGCCGTGGTGGCCCCGACCTTTCCGGCGATCGCCGCCAATGCCCCCATGGCCACAAGGCCCATCCCCAGTTCCAGCCCGTTGAACCCCGCAAGCATGTTCACCGCATTGGCCGCCCCGGTGATCCCCAAAGGCACCAGGATCAGCGGATAGAAAATCCCGAAATCCAGGCGGCCGATGAACGGGATGGTCATGGTGGATTGCCCGGCCCGGATGGCCACGAGGGGCAACGCCGCAAACACCGGGAGAAAGGCCTTCACGCACTGGCGCATTCCCAAAAGGTCGTCGAGGATCCCCACCAAGCCCGTGAGAAGCACCGCGGCCAAAACGGCGAGGAGTTCAGTGAAATCCACCGGAATTGTCGGGGAAACGAACGCCTCGAGGGCGATCGCCAAAAGCACGCCCGCCGTGAAGCCGGCGAGAAATGCCAGCCCCCCCATCTCGGGAACCTCCGGCTGTCCCGGTTTGTGCACATCCCTCCCCACAATCCCGGCCGCACGTAACTTGGGAATGAGGACCCACGTACACCCCAACGAGACCCAAAACGCCGCTACCGCAACGATCCCCACCATGGACAAACCATATTACTTCCGGCATGCGCGCTTTGGCCAATCGAGGGACCCCCTCCCAAGATATCGGGGAACGGTCATCGGAGCATATAGGCCCTCGGTACCCGAGTAATTGCGGACGTGCGCCTTGGGCAATACCTGCCCTGTCGGTGGGAAATCGATTGCCCCATAACGTGGGAAAGGGGCCTCCGTAGGGAGGCCCCTTTTTCCCCGATAGAGCGTGCTCACACCTTCAAGCGACCTCCCATGGTGAGGGCCATGATCGCCTTCTGAACATGGAGCCGGTTTTCGGCCTGGTCATAAATGAAGGAAAGGTCCGGATCATCACAGAGCTCGGGATCGGCTTCGTTTCCACGGTCTACGGGCATGACGTGCATGAGATACCCCGGTTCGCATAGCTCCCGTTGGCGCTTCACGGTGTACTTCCAATCGGTGTACTTCTGCGCCAGCTTTATTTCCTCTTCTTTGCCGATCTCGTAGCGGCGCGGCGACATCCAGTTCCGCGGGAAGACCACCACCGCCCCCTTGAGGGCGTCGTCGAGATCCTGGGTGACCTCGAACCTCCCTCCGGACTCCTGGGCGTATTTCTTCGTGAGCTCGATGATCTCACGGTCCAGCTCGTACTCCTTGGGGTGGGCAAGCACCACCTCCATCCCGAAGCGGGCGGCGATGAGGAGCTCCGATTGCACGGAGCCCCAAGAACGGACCCAGGGGGAGTAGGCCCACATGATCACGTACTTCACGCCCTTGAGGTCCCCGAGCTTCTCCTTGAGGGTGTAGATGTCGGTGAGGGCCTGACAGGGGTGGTAGACATCGGAGGCCATGTTGATGACCGGGACCTCGGCGTACTGGGCGAACCGGTACATGATCTCCGTCCCTTCCCCGTACCGGGAAACTTTGTCCTCAAGGAGCCTTATCCCGATCCCGTCGACGTATCGGGCCATCACCTTGGCGGTGTCCTTGATGGTCTCACCGGCGCCGGGGCGGTCCTCCAGGGATAGCCTCAGGGTAGAAGCGTCGACGTACTGGGCGTGTCCCCCAAGTTGGGTCATGGCGGTCTCAAAGGAAAGCCTCGTTCGGGTGGAGGTGTTGAAGAAAAGCATAAGGAAAGTCTTGTCCTTCAGGGGATAGTGGGGCACGCCCTCATAGTGAAGGGCCTTGAGGTGGTCGGTCACCTGCAGGACGATGCGCAGCTCCTCGTCGGTCCAGTCCTTGATGGAAATGAGGTCCTTGCCTGCGAGCTCGAACCAGCTCATTTCCCCTCCTTTCAGTTCGGTGACGCGTAACGGGCGACGCGTGACGGAGATGAGAGGAACCCGTCATGCGTTACGCGTCACCCGTTACAGGATCAATGCTAGGAGGCCCTTCTGGGCGTGGAGGCGGTTCCCGGCCTCCTCGAACACAACTGAGTTCGGCCCGTCGATCACCTCGTCGGTGACCTCCATCCCCCGGTCCGCCGGGAGGCAGTGCATGTAGATGGCGCCGTTGGTGAGCTCCATCTTCTCTTTCGTGGTGATCCAGTGCTTGTTGGCCTCGAAGAGCTCTTTCGCCTTCTCGGGATCCATGGGGCCTGAACCGTCGGTGGGCTGCACCGTCCAGGACTTGGGATACACCACATCGGCATCCTTGAACGCCTCGTCCATATCGTGGACCACCCGGAAGGACCCGCCGTACCGCTTCACGTTTTTCTCCACGAAGTTCAAGACGTTGGGATCGAGGTCGAAACCTTTGGGGTGGGCGAGGGTGATCTCCATCCCGAAGAAGCTGGCGGCGATGATGGCCGACTGGGGCACCGCCAACGGCTTTTCCACCGAGCCGGAGTAGGCCCAGGACATCACGAATTTCTTTCCCTTGAGCTCCCGGAGCTTCTCGATCATCACCATGAGGTCGGCCAGGGCTTGGCAGGGGTGGTACATGTCGTCCTCCATGTTGATCACGGGGATCCGGGCCCAGCGGGCGAACTCCCGGATGAGGAGGTTTCCTTTGCCGTACATCCAGCCCGTTTTCGCCCCATAGATCCGGATGGCGATCCCGTGGCCCATCTCCGACAGCACCCGGGCCACATCGGACACGCGTTCGGTGGTATACGCGACCTCCTCGCCCGGTAAAGCCGGCGTGTAGACCGCTCCTGGCTGGAGGAAGATGGCGTGCCCCCCGAGCTGTTGCATCCCCACCTCGAAGGAGTTCCGCGTGCGAAGCGAGGTGTTGTAAAAGAGCATAAAGAGGGTCTTTCCCTCCAGGAGCTTGTGGGGCTCCCCCCGGATGAGCTTGCGCTTTAGGTCGAAGGCGGTATCCAAGATGGTTTCGATCTCCTCACGATCGAGTTCCATCAGGGTGATGAAATCCCTTCCCCGAAGATCCGTGCTCGCCATTTCTCCTCCTTTCAGTTCGTGATCGGTGATGAGTAATGGGTGATGAGTACGCATGCGCACGCATATTCCCGTTGACCCATCACCGATCACCCATCACACATCACCCGTCACGGACGATCTGGGTTCCGGCCTTCCCTTCCAGGACCTCTATGGCCTGAAAGAGGTGGCCGATGGCGGCCCTCTCGCCTCCGGCCTCCACGAACCGCACCGCCGCCCGCACCTTGGGCTCCATGGAGCCCTTTCTGAAGTGACCCTCCGCCAAGTACCTACGGGCCTCGGAGAGGGTCATCCTGTCGAGGGGCGTCTCATCGGGCTTTCCGTAGTTGAGCATCACCTTTTCCACGTCGGTGAGGATCAGGAAGACGTCCGCTCCCACGTCCACGGCCAGGCGTTGCCCCGCGAGGTCCTTGTCGATCACCGCCTCCACCCCCCGGAGCCGCCCGTTCTCCCGGACCACCGGGATACCCCCTCCCCCGGAGGCGATGACGATGGCCCGGTTCTCCACCAGGGCCCTGATGGCGTCGCGCTCGATGATGGCCTTCGGATCCGGCGAGGGAACTACACGGCGCCAGCCCCTCCCGGCGTCCTCCACGATGTGCCAACCCTTTTCGACCCGAAGCCGCTTCGCCTCCTCCTCGGTGTAGAAGGGACCCACGGGCTTGGTGGGGTTCTGGAAGGCGGGGTCGCCTTTGTCCACCAGGACCTGGGTCACCACGGTGGCGATGGGGATATCGCCCCGCCCCTCCCGATCCAGGATGTTGTGGAGGGTCTGTTGGATCATATACCCGATCAGGCCCTGGGTCTGGGCGCCGCAGGCGTCCATGGGCATGGGGGGAACGATCTCCTTGGCCGCCTCCTGCTGCAAAAGGATGTTCCCCACCTGGGGGCCGTTGCCATGGGTGATCACTAGGCGCCATCTTTCCGAGAGCACCATCTGGGCCAGCTGCTCACAGGCCCGCTGCACGTTTTCCAGCTGCTCTTCGAAGGAGCCCTTCTGCCCCCGCTGCAGGATCGCGTTCCCCCCCAGGGCAACCACCACCGTTTTTTTCTCCACGCCCGGCCTCCTTTCCCTACGCTTCATACACCTTGCGCATCCTTTCCCAATGGTTCCTCATCCTGCGGGCGGCGGCCCGGGGATCCCCGGCAGCGACGGCCTCCAGGACCTTCCCGTGGATCTCCGCCACCCGCTCGAGCTCCTTGGGGGTGTTCATGTAAAAGTTACGGGCAAACTCCCGGTAGACCTTCTGGTCCATGGTCTCCACCAAAAGCCTCATCACCGCGATGATCAAGCGGTTGTGGGTCGCCTCGGCCAGGGCGCAGTGGAACTCTTTATCCAGGGAGAAGTAGCGTTCGAAGTCGTTTGCCCGGGCGAGGGAGAGCATGGCCTCGTATATGCTCCTGAGTTTGGTGACGTCCTCCTTGGTGGCGTATCGGGCAGCGAGGGAGGCCACCACGGGATCGAAGGCCCCGCGGGCCTCCATGATCTCCAGGCATCCGGCTTCGGATTCCAAGACCACAAGGGGCTCTGCCTCTTCCTCCCCCACGGGGCTGCGGCGCACGAAGTTCCCCCGGCCTACCTTGGCCTCCACGATCCCCACCGCCTCAAGGGCCGCCAGGGCCTCGCGGACGGATGCCCGCGATACCCCCATAAGTTCGGCCAATTCCTTTTCGGAGGGGAGGCGTTCACCCACCTTGAAGACCCCCTCCTTGATGAGGCGGATGATCTGTTCGGCCACCTGGGCCGACACCTTGGTGGGACGCACCGGCTGTATGAGCTGGGACATCTCCTCGCGGATAGGTTTGGCAGTCATGCTGTCAGACAATATACCGTTATCCCAAACCCGCCGCAAGATTCCGCCCGCGGGGGCGCTCGAAATCCCCAGCGAGACCGGTATGCTTTCGTTGTGGCAAGGGAGATCTACACCCTGGGACATTCGAACCTCTCCATGGGGGAGTTCCTCGAGCTTCTGAGGAGTTGGGGGATCGAGATCGTGGCCGATGTGCGCCGGTTTCCTACCTCCAAGAAACACCCCCATTTCTCCCGGGAAAACCTGGGACCGGCCCTAAAGGAAGCGGGGATCGAGTACGTCTTCTTGGGAGAGGAACTGGGCGGATACCGCCGCGGGGGGTATGAGGCCTATACGGAGACGGAGGGGTTCCGCCGGGGTTTGGGGAGGCTGGAAGAGCTGGCAGTGCAGGGCAAGACGGCGATCATGTGCGCCGAGCGGGACCCCCGGGGCTGCCACCGCCGCTACATCGCCGCCGCCTTGGCGGCCCGGGGCTTCCGGGTGATCCACATCCTCGGTCCCGGAAAATCCCGTGTCGAGGAATCCCCGCTCCTTTAGAAAAAAGCGCCGGTTCCCCGGCGCCCGTCAGCCCTACGTGGAACGGATCTCCCGGCGCATGAAGATCACGTAGGAAATGGCGAAACACACGGAGGTGAGCGCCACCAAGCTCACCAACTGGGGCCACACGATGAGGAGGCTCTGGCCAAGGGGCAGCGGGCTCGTCGGTACCGCGGCCTCCTGCAGAAGGGCGGCGATCCCCAGGCCACGGTAACTGGGGATGAGGATGGCGGTGGTGGCCTCTTCGTAGAGGGCCACCGGGGAAAACCGGAGCACCAGATCCCGGATGGATTCGTGCTTGGCGAAGACATCGGCGCTCACCCCGGGCTTTATCGGCGCCACCTGGTCGGCGATGAGCCCCGCGAGCATGTACAAAAACAGCGTAAAGAAGAGCCACAACGCGATGGAGGCCAGGGCAGAGGTGGCCGTCTGGCGGAACACGATGGAAAAGAGGATCCCCAAACTCAGCCAGAACCCGAGGTAGATCACGCTTATCACGAAGAACATCGCGATCCGGGAGATCTCCACCCCGTTCGGGGGGAAGCCGAAGATATAGAGGCCCAGTCCCACGATGATGAGGATGATGCTCGCCACGGCGATGGCCAAGGCGGTGAAGCCGGCGAGGAACTTCCCGTTGATCCACCAGTCGCGGTAGATGGGCTGCGAGAGCACCCGGGATGCTGTCCCCCGGTTGAACTCGCTGTTTACGGCGTCGAACCCGAGCACCACCCCGATCAGGGGCCCGAAGAACGCCAGGAACCCCAGGAACGAGGGGAGGCCTCCGCCGCTTACGGTGAAGAGGTTGAGATAGATGAACTCCGAGGCCGTTTCCCGTCCGGAAAGGGCTTGGGCCGCCAGGTACGCCGACGCCCCGCCCACGATGAGGATGAGGAAGAAGAAGATCACGAACCGTCTGCTTCCCAGATGATCCGCTAGCTCCTTCCAAAATACGGCGGTCATGGTTCACTCCTGGAAGTAACGGAGGTAGATCTCCTCCAGGGTGTAGGTGTGGCCCTTGAGCTCCACCAGTTCCGCCCCGGACTCGATCACGGCACGGGCGATCCGGGGCCGCACGTCGGTGGTGGCCTTGATCCTTATGAGCTCCCCCTCCGCCTCCACAGAGGTAACGCCCTCGATCCCCCGCAGGGCGCCGAGGAGCGCCTCGTCCACCCTGGAGGTCCTCACCTCGAAGAGGCATGCGCCTTCCTCCACCACGGCGCCGAGCTCCCCCAGGGTCCCCTGGGCCACCAGCCTTCCCCGGTGGATGATCCCCACCCGGTCGCAGATCCGCTGCACCTGATGGAGGAGGTGGGACGAAAGCATGATGGTCATCCCCTTCTCATCCCGCAGGTGCACGATCATCTCCAAGATCTGCTGTGCTCCCTCGGGGTCGATCCCGGAGGTGGGCTCGTCCAGGATCACGAACTTGGGGTCCTTGAGGAGGACATCCGCGATCCCCAGCCGCTGCCGCATCCCCCGGGAAAACGCCCTGACCGGACGCTCGGCCACGTCCGACAGGCCCACGATCTCCAGGACTTCGGCCACCCGCTTTTTCGCCTCCTTTTCGGGGATACGGTTGAGGTGGGCAGTGTAGAGGAGGTTTTCCCGGGCGGAGAGATCATCGTAGAAGCCGAGGTTCTCGGGGAGGTAGCCGGTGAGGCGCTTCACCTTGAGGGGCTCCCGGGTCGGATCGTAGCCGAGGACCTTGACCTCCCCGGCGGTGGGCTCGGTGAGGCCGAGGAGGATGAGGATGGTGGTGGTCTTCCCGGCGCCGTTGGGGCCGAGGAGGCCGTAGATCTCGCCCTCACCGATCTCGAGGTCAAGTCCGTCCACCGCCTTGACCCCGTCGTAGTACTTCTTGAGGCCTTTCGCCTCCACCACCAGGCCCATCAGCGCCTCCCGAGCCTGACGAAGATCCCCGTGAGCCCGGCCACTACGACCACGATCACCGCAACCCCGACCCAACCCCAGCTCATGGCCGCGCCCACGGTCACCCGGAGCTTCAGGGACTCGCGGTCCTCCTTGCCGGCGGCGGTGATGTTGACCTCATAGTCGCCGGGGATGGCCCGCTCCTTGGGCTTGACGATTACCTCCACCACCTCGGGCTTGAGGGTCTGGGCGAGCGGCTCCAACGACTCGAGCCTTTCTGGCTTGAAGCTGACCTCCCAGCCCTTGGGCTTGGAGGCATAAAAATCGATATCGGTGATGGGAGCGGAACCCTCGTTCCAGATGTAAAGCTTGAACACCCGCTCCTTTCCCGCGGTGGCCTTGATGTTGCGGGTATCTCCCTTTCCGAAGACCTCAGCTTCGCTTCCCAAGCGAAGTTCGTAGGTCCCGGTGATCACGGCCTTGAGATCGAGCTTGGCCTCCACTTCCCCCGCACTGGCCACGAAGGTCAGTGGATACTCCCCTTTTTCCGCTCCGAAAGGTGGTGTGACCACAAATTTTATCCACTCTGAGGAGTTTTTCCCCACCTTGATGGAGGTGATCCGTTGATCCTTCCAGCGCGGGGTGAAATAAGCTTGCCAACCGATGGGAACCTGGCCTTTGAGCTCCACGACCCTTTCCTCATCGGCTTCGTTCTTTATCTGGATCTCGAACTCGAACCTCTCCCCGGCGGGGTTCTCCAGGGCGGGATAGTCCACCGTGAGGGTGAGGCCCTTTACTTCCTCCTCTTCCGTGGTTTCCACCTTCTCCCGCTCATAAGTCACCACCACGGCGGCCTTCTTTTCGATGGTCCCATCCTTGGTGCGGGCCACCAGCTCGAAGGCGTAATCGCCGGACTCCGCTTCATCCGGGGGCTTGGCCCGAAACTTGACGGTGACCTTGTTGTCCTCACCCGGCAGGAGGTAGAGCCCCATGATCTGGGTACGGGGATAGCTCGAGGTCTCAAGCCGTGGGTTCCAGTCCTCCGGCCCCGAGATCTCGAAAACGATTTCCTCCGGATTTTCACCATAATTGACGAGAACGACGTCCAGGTTCACGTCCTTTCCTTCGGGGAGAACGATATGGGGGTAAGTGACATAGAAGGCGAAATCGCGCTTAAGCTCCTGAGCCGCTCCCACCAAAGCGAACGCAAGGAGACAGGCAAAAACGAGCTTTTTCCTCATTCCTCCCTCCTATTGCAGGGTTTTTCCATGTGCCCTCAAGAAGCTGCCCAATTTTAAGGGCCAAAGAGGCGCTCCAGTCAAGGGGTTTGGCTAAAATGGTCCGGAATGGATATCGCCGAGATCTGTAAGCTCCTCGGGCTTCCGACGTGGGTGGCCGAGTCCTATCGGAAGCGGGGGATCGGAAAGCTTTACCCGCCCCAGGAGGCGGCGCTCAAGAGCGGGGTCACCGAGGGGAGGAGCCTTGTGCTTGCCGCCCCCACCGCTTCGGGGAAGACCCTGGTGGCGGAGCTCCTCATGCTGCATGTGGCCCTCGTCCGCGGGGGACGATCCGTGTATCTGGTGCCGCTACGGGCCCTGGCCGGGGAGAAGTTCCAGAGCTTCCGGGAGCTCTTCTCGCCGCACGGACTCAAGGTCGGCATTTCCACGGGGGACTTCGATCGCGCTGATCCACACTTGGCCTCGTATGATGTCCTCATCCTCACAAACGAGCGGGCGGACTCCATCATGCGGCAACGGCCGGGGTGGTTCTTCCGGGGCCTGGAGCTCGTGGTGGTCGACGAGGTGCACCTCTTGGGGGATCCGTACAGGGGCCCCACCCTGGAGATCCTATTATCGGCCCTCCGGAGGGAACGCCCGGGGCTACAGTTGCTCGCGCTTTCGGCCACCGTCGGAAACCCCGAGGAAATCGCGGGATGGCTCGGGGCCGAGGCGGTGGTGAGCGATTTCCGGCCTGTCCCGCTACGGAAGGGAATCTTCTGGGAGGGGAGACTCTGCTTCCCCGGGGAGCCCCCAAGGGAACTGGAAGAAGGGGGGCGGCACGAACCCCTGGTGGCCCTGGCCCTGGATTCCGTGCGGGAAGGGGGACAGGTCCTTGTCTTCGTGTCCACGCGGCGCTCCGCCCAGGCCGCGGCGCGTAAGCTCTCCCGTCACGTGGGCGGGCTCCTCACCGAACGGGAATCCCGGGAACTCTCGCGGCTCGCCGCGGAGATCCAAGGGGAGGTAGAGGGAAAGACCTCCCTATCGGTGGAACTGACGAAGTGCCTCCCCTCCGGGGTCGCCTTCCACCACGCCGGCCTTCCGGCCGGGCACCGCCGACTGGTAGAGGAGGCGTTTCGGAAGAGGCTGCTCAAGGTCCTCTGCACCACTACCACCTTGGCCGCGGGGGTGAACCTCCCTGCCCGCCGGGTAGTGGTGCGGGACGTACGGCGTTATGATCCGCTGCACGGATCAAGCTACATCCCCACATTGGAATACCACCAGATGGCAGGGAGGGCGGGGAGACCGGGCCTGGACCCCTATGGCGAGGCGATCCTCATCGCCAAGAACGAGGAGGAGGTGGGAGAGCTCCTTTCCCGCTACGTGCTCGCCCCCCCGGAGGAGATCCGCTCCCAGCTCGCCCAGGAAGGGGCGCTCCTGTTCCATCTGCTCGGGGTGATCGCCGCGAGGTACGTAAGGGCGTTGCGGGACATCCCAGCGTTCTTCTCGTTGACCCTGTTCGCGCGGCAGTTCGACCCCGGGGAGCTGGCCGAGGCTCTGCGACGGGGCCTCCGGTATTTGGAGGTCGAGGGTTTCGTGGGGGTAGAGGGGGAAAGGGTCTTCCCCACGGACTTCGGGATGCTGACGGCCAGGCTTTACATCCACCCCCTCACCGCCGTGATCCTCCGGGACGGCCTCCGCGAAGCCCGGCGCCGGGAGGACCGCCTCCCCATCGCCTTCTTTCACCTCATCGCCGCGACTCCGGATATGGAGCACGTGCGGATGAGCTCCCGGGACCTTCCCGAACTCGAGGCCTTCGCGGAGGAAGCCGAGGGGACATGGTTCGTAGAGACCCCCTCCTTCGGCGAGCGGGGGTTCCGGAGGTTTTTGGCGGAGGTGAAGACGGCCCAGGTGTTGGTCAACTGGATCGAGGAGAAGACCGAGGAGGAGCTGTACATCGACTTCGGGGTTGGCCCCGGGGACCTACACCGGATCGTGGAGACGGCCGATTGGCTCCTTTATTCCGCCGTGCGGATCGCCGAGCTCTTTCACCTCCGGCTCCCGGAGCTTTCCCGGCTCCGCCGGCGCGTGCGGTACGGCGTGCGGGAGGAGCTCCTGCCATTGGTGGAGCTAAAGGGGATCGGGCGCGTCCGGGCCCGGATCCTCTACGAGGCCGGGTACAGGGATCCGTTCGCGCTGAGCAAGGCCGATCCCGGGGAAATCGCGAAGCTCCCCCACTTCGGCACGAAACTCGCCGAGAGCCTTGTACAAGAGGCCAGGGATCACGTCAGTGCCTACTACGGCCCCGGGTGATCCCCCGCTGAGACCCCCAGGGCGCGGGTGGGGATTTAGGATCGATTGGCGGACGGCCTTCACCGCTTTTTCCGCGGCTTGGTGGACATCGTGCCGGTGTCTGGGCTACTCCCTCCGATAGGGCTGGCCCAAGGCCTTGGGGAAGCGGGCCCTTCCGATGGCCAGGGTCACCACCGCCAGGGTGGCGATGTAGGGGATCATGCGCACGAACTGGTAGGGGACCCCCCCGCCGAAGCCGGCCACCGAGGCCAGCTGGATCGCCAGGGCATCGAAGTATCCGAAAAGGAACCCCCCGAGCAACGCCAGGAAGGGATTGAGCTTGCTGAACACCACGTTGGCCAGGGCAATGAACCCCCGGCCCGCGGGGAGGGTTGGGCTCACGGTGTGGAGCCAGTCCAGGCTGAGGAAGGCCCCGGCCAGTCCCCCCAAGGCCCCGCCGAAGACCACCGCCAAAAGCCGCACCCGCTCCACCGGGACCCCCACCACATCGGCGGCCACCGGGTTCTCCCCCACCGCCCGGATCCTAAGGCCCAAAGCGGTACGGTGAAGCAACCACCAGGTGAGCGCCACCAGGGCCGGGGTGAGGAGCACGAATGGGCTAATCC
>JAGGWU010000030.1 GCA_021163465.1 Candidatus Bipolaricaulota bacterium | reverse complement strand
GGGATCCCCAGGGCACGGGCTTTGTCATATTTGGAACCGGGGTTTTCGCCTACCACCACATAGTCCACCTTACGGGATACGCTCGACGCCACCTTCCCCCCAAGCTCCTCCACCACCCTCTTTGCCTCCTCCCGGGTCATGGAGGAGAGGGCGCCGGTGAAGACGAAGGTCTTGCCCGAGAGCGGCCCAACCCTTGCCTTGCGCCGGGGATTCAGGCCCGCGGCCTTGAGCTCTTCGATGAGCTTTTTGTTCTCGGGGTTCCGGAAGAAGTCAACGATGCTTTTGGCCACTTCCGGTCCGATCCCTTCGATCTGCATGAGCTCTTCCTCGCCGGCTCGGGCGAGCTCATCGATGGAATCGTAGTTTTCCGCTAGGATCTCCGCGAGTTTTTCCCCTACATGGGGGATCCCCAGGGCGTAGATAAACCGGGCGAGGGATATTCCCTTGGATTTCTCGATCTCCCGCAGGAGGTTCTCGGCGGATTTGTCCGCGAACCCCTCCAGCCGGAGGAGGTCCGCCTTGGTAAGTCGATAGAGGTCTGAAATGCGCCTCACCAGTCCCGTGTCCACGAGTTTGTTAACGATCTTCTCGCCCAGGCCCTGGATGTCCGCGGCCCGGCGGGAAGCGAAGTGGCGGATGGACTCCTTGATCCGGGCGGGACAGGAGATGTTGGTACAACGGTGGGCCACCTCCCCGGGAGGTCGCACCACTGGGCCCCCGCATTCGGGGCAACGGTCGGGCATGCGGAACTCCCGCTCCTCCCCGGTCCGCCGCTCGGGGATGGAGGCCACGATCTCGGGGATCACCCCGCCCGCCCGTTGCACGATCACCCAGTCGCCGATGCGCACGTCTTTGCGTTTGACCTCGTCCTCGTTGTGAAGGGTAGCCCGGGAGACGGTCACCCCGCCCACCTCCACCGGCTCAAGCAATGCCACCGGGGTGAGAACCCCGGTGCGCCCCACCTGCACCACGATATCCAGGACCTTGGTGGTCTTCTGTTCGGCGGGGAACTTGAACGCGATGGCCCAACGGGGGGCCCGGGCGATCTCCCCCAACGCCTCCCGCTGGGCGAAATCGTCCACCTTCACCACCATGCCGTCGGCCTCGTAGGGGAGCTCCTCCCGCTTTTCCAGGAGCTCGTGGTAGAACTCGATCGCCTCCTCCGGGGTCCTGCACTTGCGCCAGATAGGGTTTACGGGGAGACCCCATTTGGGAAGGGTCGTCAAGAGCTCCTCCTGGGTCCTTATCTCGAACCCCTCTACTCGGCCCAGGGCGTAGAAGAACACCTTTAGGGGTCGGGCGGCGGTGACGGAGGGATCGAGCTGCCTCAGGGAGCCGGCGGCGGCGTTCCTGGGATTGGCGAAGAGGGGTTCTCCCCGCCTGGCCCGCTCCTCGTTGAGATGCTTGAAGTCCTCCTTCTCCATGTAGACTTCGCCCCGGACCTCCAGCAGCCGCGGCGGAGGTATCTCATCGGCGAGGAGGCGCAAGGGTATCTGCTTTATCGTCTTTAGGTTGTTGGTCACGTCCTCGCCCACATAGCCGTCCCCCCGGGTGGAACCCACCGTGAAGACCCCGTCCTCGTAGACGAGTTCCACTCCTAAGCCGTCGAGCTTGGGCTCGCAGACATAAGCGACCTCTTCGGTTCCCAACATCCGCTTTATCCGCCGATCCCACTCCAGGAACTCCTCCTCGGTGAAGCAGTTCTGGAGGGAAAGCATGGGGACCGCGTGGCGGACCTGTTTAAATTCCTCAGCCGGAGGAGCCCCCACCCGTTGAGTGGGGGAGTCGGGGGTTATGAACTGCGGGTACTTCTCCTCCAGCTCCTGGAGCTCCCGGAAGAGCTCATCGTACTCGGCGTCGGATACCAGGGGCCGATTGAGCACGTAGTAGTAATAGTCGTACTTGCGGATGAGGTCCCGAAGCTCCTCTATCCTCCGCTTTACTGCCTCCAGATCCTCCGCCCGCACCTTCTCGCCCATCATTGCCCTTGATACATAGGATAGTCCCTCACCCGATTGTGGGCCATGCCCTGGAGGACCCTCACGAACGCCTGTTTGACCTTCGCAAGCTCCGCCAAAGTCAGCGGAGCGCGGTCCAGTTGTCCGTCACGTACACGATCCTCCACCATTGTTTCCACCAGTTCCGGGATCTCCTCCCGGGGACGGGTCCGGGCCGCCGCTTCCAGGGGATCGGCCAACATCACGATGGCGGTCTCCTTGGTGTCGGGAAGTGGGCTGGCGTAGCGGAATTCATCCGGGGACAGGCCCTGTTCCGCCCCTCGCTCGGAGAAGTAGCGCATCACCGATGTCCCGTGGTGGGTGGCAATGAAGTGGATCACGTCCCCCCGCAGCCCATGGCGGCGGGCAAGCTCTATGCCTTCCTTGACGTGGGCCGCAAGGATCACCTTGGAGAGGGAAGGGTTCAGATCGTCGTGGGGGTTGGGTCCTTCCTGGTTTTCGACGAAGAAGTCGGGGCGGATAAGCTTCCCGATGTCATGGTATAGGCCACCTACGGCCGCGAGCAGCGGATTGGCCCCGATGGCCCGAGCCGCGGCCTCGGCTAGGGCCGAAACGTTCCGAGAATGATAATAGGTGCCCGGGGCTTCCCGCCTGAGCTCTTCCAGCAAGGGATGCGATGGATCCAAAAGCTCCATCAGGGTCAAGGGGCTCGTGCGATCAAGCGCCCTTTCCACCAGGGGCAATGCACTCCAGATGAGGAGGATTGCCGCCGGACCGGACAGGGAAGCGGCGAGGACCCCCACGGTCCCCGCGTCTCCGAGGAAAAGCAGGGCCGTAGTGCCCATGACAACCCCCGCTAACGCCCCAACGGCCATAAACTCCCGAGCCCTCCTCACCTCCGGCATGGCCACCGCCATGAGCAATCCCCCCATGAGACCAGCCACCGTTGGGCCCATTCCCAAGTACACCGCCCCCCATGCCAACAACGGCAGCAACACCCTGATCCCGAAGGAATTACCGAAGAAAAGAGCCCCGAGGCCGGTAGAGACGCCCCAGGGAACGAGGTAGGGGGATCCCGCGCCTCCCAACACCGTGAGGAGGGCCCCTGCAAGGACCGATCCCAGCCAAAACCGCGCTTCGGGCGGTCGCCATCTCGAGGCGCGACGCACGAGGACGAGGGAGAGCCCCCCAGCGAACACCGCGCCCAGGGCCCGATACCAAGGGGTGAGGTGTAGACCCCCTTCCAGCCGCACCACGGAGAGTCCCCCCAGAATGGCGATGGCAGCGGCCAGTTCGGGGATGAGGGGCCGTTCAGGCCGAGATCTCGGAGGGGCCTTCTTTCCGTTCTTGCTGGCCTTTCTCGTATCGCTCATATGCTTCGATGATCGCCCGCACCAGCGGGTGTCGCACCACGTCCCGCCGGTCCAAATACACGAAGGCGATCCCGGGAATCCCGGAGAGTATCTCGATCACCTCCCTGAGGCCCGAGGTGCGCCCCACCAAGTCCACCTGGGTGATGTCCCCCGTGATCACCGCCTTGGAGCCGAACCCGAGCCGCGTCAGGAACATCTTCATCTGGGTGTGGGTGGTATTCTGGGCTTCGTCCAGGATCACAAACGCATGGTTCAGGGTTCGGCCCCTCATGAAGGCCAGGGGAGCGATCTCGATCTTGCCGTGGGCCATCCACTGCTCGAATTCCCCACCCGGGATCATATCGTAGATGGCGTCGTAAAGGGGACGGAGGTACGGATGGACCTTCTGGAGGATATCCCCCGGAAGGAACCCGAGCTCCTCCCCCGCCTCCACCGCCGGCCGGGTGAGGACGATCCGCTTTACCTTCCCTTTCTTCAGCGCATCGATGGCACAGGCCACCGCCAGATATGTCTTCCCGGTTCCCGCCGGTCCAATCGCGAACACCACATCGTTCTCCTGGATGGCCCGCACATACCGGCGTTGGCCCTCGGTCTTGGGGCGGATGGCCTCCCCCCAATGGGTGATCTGGACGATATCGGTAAGTACCCCCTCGAGGTCTCCCCCTTCCTTCACCTGGTTCACCAAGTACTTGATCTCCTCCAGGGAAGGGGGATGTTTGGCCTGAGCAGCCTCAGCGAGCTTCTGGAACAGCACCCGGAGGCGCTTTACCTCCTCGTCCTCGCCCTCCACCACGATGCGGTTCCCCCGGGCGATGATCCGCGCCTTGGGGAACTCCCTGGCGATCAGGCGGAGGTTCCGATCGTATTGGCCCAAAACCCCGAGGGCCACCTCGGGGCTCCCAAGGTCAACCTCAAAGGTCACCGTTATCCTCCATCACCCCCACGCTGAAACTTTCCCGCACCTCCGTCAACCGCGCGGGAAGGATTGTACCCCGTGGATAGCCTACGTATGGTAGGGCGACAATGATATAGTTCTCCGCGTGTCCCCGCCACATGCCGTCAACCCTTTCCTCCAAAATCGGCCGAAGCACCTGTCCCAGGAACCTCTCCTGTACCCGCCGGGAAAGGGCTTTTCCCAGTTCCTCGAGTGTCCGTGCCCTTTCCCGCTTGACGGCGGGAGGAACCTGATGGGGGAAGGCGGCCGCCGGTGTTCCCGGGCGGGGCGAGAAGGGGAAGATGTGGAGCCGCAAAGGTTGTAACTCCTCCAGGAGCTTGTAGGTCCTCCGGAACGCGGCCTCGTCTTCTCCCGGGAAGCCCACCATGACATCGGCCCCGAAGGTGGCCTTTGGCACCTTCTCCAAGAACTCCCCGATCCGCTCCCGGTACTCGGCTGCGGTATAGGGGCGGCCCATGCGTTGGAGGATCCGATCGTCCCCGGACTGAAGGGGCACATGGAGATAGGGGCAGAGCCTTGGCTCCTCAGCGAAAAGGCTGATGAGCTCCCTTGTTACCCCCTCTGGGTTCAAAGAAGAGAGGCGTATCCTTATTCCGGGCACCTGGAGCATCTCGTGCAGGAGGTCCACCAAGGTGGGACGCCCGGGAAGGTCTCTCCCGTACTGGGCAAGGTTTACTCCGCAGATGACGAGCTCTGGATGCCCGGCGGCGGCGAGACACTCGGCTTCCTCCCGGGCCACGGCCGGGGGCTTGCTGCGCAGGGGGCCTCTGACCTGCCAGGTCTTACAGAAGGTGCAGCCGACGGAACATCCGTCCTGGACCTTTAGGTTCGCACGGATCTGTTCCGTGTCACGGGCGATCCGTTCCCCGGCAAGGGATGGCCAAGATCTTGTCTGGACCGTTCCTCCCTTGAGATGTGCCAGGATGATCTCCCTGATCCTGGCCTTGTCCCGGTTGGGAACGACAAGATCTGCCCCCGCGTTGCGAAGCTCCTCCGGGGAATCGGTGGCCTGGCAGCCCACGGCCACGATCAGCGCCCGGGGGTGCTCCCGGCGCAGTTTCCGGATGAGCTTTCTTCCCTTTCGCGCCGCGAGGCCGGTGACGGCACAAGTGTTAACTACATGTAACTCCCCTTGTCCGGGGAGGCCCTGAAGCTTCTCCCGGATCATCTGTGATTCATAGTGGTTGACACGACAGCCGAGGGTATGGGTTATGATCCTCATTCCACGTGGCGCTCTACGGTGAAGCGGTAGATCTTACAAGGTTCATCAGGGGCGATTCCCGCCTTCATCTTAGCGATCCGGAGTTGTTCCTCCACCGTATCAACGCCTTCAAGATCCGGAAGGAGCAACCCCAACCTCCAACCCTTCTCCACAATGACGCCGTAGCGCTTGGGATCGAGATCGGCCTCGGTACAGGGCTCGGGAGGGGAAAGGACATCCACGGAGACCTGCAATCGGGGAAGCTCCTCGGGGCGCACGGGGGGAAAACGAGGGTCTTCGGTGGCGGCTTTGATGGCATTGGCGATGATTTCCGCGGCAAGATTTTCCTTGGTGGGGAGGTATGTCCCGATACATCCCCTGAGCATCCCGTCCTTTTTTAGAGACACAAAGACCCCGGCGCGCCGAGAAAGCTCCGGCGGCACCTGCTTTGGAGGCTCGAGCACGCGACGCTCCCGCACAAAGGCCTCGATGGCCCGGCGGGCCAACTCCACCAACGGATCTTTTCGCATGTCACAAAAACATTAGTGATTCGCCGTGTCCATGTCAACTTCGGCAGTGCCCCGGGGCACGTTCCGTCAAAGGGTTCCTTTCTGGGAGTTAAACTATCCGGTAGCACCCCCTTCACTGGCTCTACGGAGTTCCTTGCTGATCTTGTGTCCTTTCCCCTCACCCGCTGAGACTGGGCCGAGCTACTTCGCAACGCCAGAGTCCATTCCAAAAGCAATTGCCTTTGGATTAGCCTTTCGGGTGCCTGCTGCGGATCTCGGCCTGACCGTAGGGCTTCCCTTTTGAAAACGCGATACCAAGGGCTTCCAAAGCCCTCCCCAACGCCCTCACGAAGGAAGGAATGTGTTCTTGAAAGACCACCACCCGCCTGCTTTTCTTCCGACATGCGTGATTCGCTGATCACCGGGCATTTGACGCCGCTACGCGATTCCTTGCCATCGATGAAGTAAACCCGAGCCCAGCCTCTATCCTTCATCCGAGAATATATCCTTCGTCATATCCCGCATGTCCCATCCCCCGGATGAGTTTTTAGAGGATGGAGAGTTGCTCCGCCACCGACCGGTCGGCCTGTCCCGGGCCAAAAGCTCCCGCAACGCGCCCACCGCATGAACATCGTATAAGTCCGGGCCAGCATTGCATCTGAGAGGACTCAGCCCACAACCCGGCTTGGAGGACGGCTGGAAATTATGAGCGATCGTTCCGACTGTGGCCACGGCTCATCGCCGTGCGCGCCGGCGCCAAGGCGACCGAGCCCGGGACCTCATCGTTGACCCGGTTCCCGAAGCGGGACGCGTTTGCCCGAAGCCATTTTGGTGTTACTATTTTTACAAAAGTGACACCAAAGGGGGAAGGATGCAGCGGAAGGTGTTGTTCGTCGTTTTGGCGCTTTCTTTCTCGGCCTTCGGGGCCTGGGCGTGTCCCGATGGCCCACGGGTCATCGGCCCGGATGGCTCC
>JAGGWU010000088.1 GCA_021163465.1 Candidatus Bipolaricaulota bacterium | reverse complement strand
AGCCCCCCGTAGCCCTCCACCCGCTCGGTGAAGAAATAGGCCTTCCCGTCGTGGACCTCGATGTAGGCGGTGATCTCCGGGTGTTCCAGGTCCACCCCGGCGGCGTATGGGTAGAGGGCGGCACCGAGCTCCCGCTCCAGGGCCTGAACGCTTATGCGGACGTTCCCCACCCGGCGGGCCCGAACCGCGAATTTTTTCCCCCGGACGTGATCGCGGAAGATCTCCTCGCCCAGTCGCACTATATCCGCTAGGTTTTGGAACTCCTTCACGGTGGCGACCGAGAGGCTGCGCACCCCGAATACCCGCCGCAGGACCTCCGGGGCGCCGTTTCCTTCGGTACGGACGTAGATCCGGTCCCAGCCGGGCTCCACCTCGCCCCCGAGGCCCTCCCGGGTGAGGGCGTCGCGGAGGTTCTCCGCCAGGCGTTCGGTGAACCGCCGCCGGGTGCGCTTGCTTTTGGTGGTGATCTCGCCGGAAAGCCGGACAAGGACGAGCATGTTAACGAAGTATACCTGCCCCGTAACCGATTACCCTTCCGAACGCCCGTGGTCCTTGTCGCCGGGGGTCAAGGGAACGGAAACGTTGAGGGCGGTCTCGGCCACGTTGTAGCCGTACTCCCGCACCCTGAGCAGGGAGTCCATCACGATGCTTATTGGGTGAGCATCCTCGGGCTGGTCCGCCATGGCGGAGATACGGGCGAGTTCGAACAGGCGTTCACCGCTCGCACGTTGTGCCAAGACCTCGTTGGCCGCCGCGGCATCCCGATCCATGAAGGCCTCCACGGCTTTTACCACCACGTTTTTGGTGGTCTCGGAAAGCTCCAGCACCCTTTTCACGATGGGCTCCCGTGGGGCCGAAGTGAGGGCCAGTGTGGCTTCCGAGATCTTCACCGCGTGATCCGCTATACGTTCGAGCTGTTTGGCCACGGCGTGGTAATAGAAGAAGTGGAGTTTCGGCACACCCACTTCCTCTTCCAGCAAAAGATCCCGCAAAAGGAGCGAAAGCTGTCGGGCCACCACCAACTCCAGGCGGTCCACATCGTCGTCCCGCTCCACCACGTCTTTGGCCAGCTCCTCGTCCCTTTGGGTGAAGGCGGAGACGGCATCCGAGAGCATCTCAAGGGTGATAGCGGCGATGCGCCTCAAGGTCCGCTCAATCGGAAAGTCCCGGACATTGAGGAAGCACTGAAGGAGGATGGTCCCATGGGTCTCCTCAAGGACCTCCAGCCCTACTAGGGTCTGAGCGATTTCCCGCACCGCCCGCCGCGTTTCGGGCCGGATCCGCTCCCCCCGCAAAACCAGCAGGTCGTACCCCGCTATGTAAAGGGAGATGATGTCCCGCTGAAGGAGCTCCCGTTCCTCCCTCCCTTCTAGGGATATCTCACAGCGGTTCCCCCCGCTCAGCCTCCCCGGGACCAAGAGGAGCGCCCCGGAGCCGTTTTCCACCAATCTCAACTCGGCCCCGGCCTCGAGGCCCCACTTCTCCGCCCATCGCTTGGGCAAAGTAACGAAGTACGTCCCGCCCCCAGTGACCTGTACACGCCGCTTATCCATCCGCCCTCCCGAGAAAGATTATACAAAACCGGA
The DNA here is from genome assembly GCA_021163465.1 of Candidatus Bipolaricaulota bacterium. Taxonomy (GTDB): domain Bacteria; phylum Bipolaricaulota; class Bipolaricaulia; order Bipolaricaulales; family Bipolaricaulaceae; genus UBA3571. Next base: position 3,244 of record JAGGWU010000088.1, on the reverse strand, counting down.
TAAGTTTAAAGTTGGGCCGCCTCCTCCAAAAGGGCCTTGACGAGGGCGATGGCCCGCTCCAGGTCTTCCACGGCGATCCACTCGTCCTTGGTGTGGGGCTCCCGCGCCCCCATGCCCAGCACCGCCGTCTGGATCCCGTGCTGATTCAGAATGGAGGCGTCGGTTCCCCCGCGGACCAGCCGGAGCACCGGTTTCAGCCCTAGGGCCGAGATGGCCTTCCGGGCGAGCACCACCGCGGGGGAATCCTCGGGGAGGCGGGAAGCCCGGTAAGCCAACTCCACCTTCACCTCGGCCACGGCCCCTATCTTGCGGGCCTCTTCTTCAAAGATATGCTTATAGGTCTCGGCGAGCTCCACCGCTTTGCGGTGGAGGAGGCTCCTGCATTCCGCTAAGATCATGGCCTTCTCGGGAACGGCGTTTCGTACCGTCCCCCCCTGGATCACCCCCACATTGGCCGTAGTATCCGGATCGATCTTCCCCTGTGGCAAGCGGGCAATGGCCCTGGCGGCAGCGGTGATGGCCGAGATCCCTTTTTCCGGCTCCATTCCCGCGTGGGCCGCCCGCCCCACGATCTCCACGTCGATGGTAAAGTGGGAGGGACCCCCGATCACTATCTCTGAGAAATCCTCCCCATCGAACACGAACCCGATCCTGCTCTTCAAGCTCCCGTAATCCAGGTGCTTCGCCCCGAGGAGCCCTATCTCCTCCTCCCGGGTAATCACCACCTCCAGCGGGGGATGCCGCTCTGCGCGCAAGATCCCGTACCAGATGGCGAGGATTCCCGCCTTATCGTCCGCCCCGAGGATGGTGTCACCCTTGGAACGGATCCGCCCCCCCTCCACCACGGGTTCTATCCCCACCCCGGGCTTAACGGTGTCGGCGTGAGCGCACAGGAGGATCGGGTCCGGGGAACCCCCTCCTTTCGGGGGTAAGGTAGCGATGAGGTTCCCGTAATTGTCGAAGCGGCATGTAGCCCGCAGCTCCTCGCGAAAACGCTCGGCGAGCCAGGAAAGGAATCGCTTCTCTCTTCCGGATTCCGAATCGATCCGCACCATTTGCAAGAAGCGTTCCAGTGGGTCCTTCATCCTTCCTCCTTCGGCTCCACGTGGACCGTCACCGAAACCTCCCCTCTCAGCACATCCGCTACGGCCCGCTCCACCTGGGAGGCGATCTCGTGAGCATCCCGCAGGGAGATTTCCGGATCCACAGTGATATGAACGTCCACAAACGCCACGCGGCCGGAACGTCGGCTGCGCAGGTTATGCCACCCCACGACACCCGGGACGCCTTCGATGGCTCGGACGATAACATCCTCCTCAGGTTCCTTTAGCCGGCCCTCTACCAGCTCATAGAAGCTATCCCAAAGGAGCTTACCGCCCGAGGCGAGGATGACCGCAGCCACCGCCATTCCCGCCACCCCATCGCCGGCCGGGTACCCCAAGGCACTCGCGACCCCACCGAATAGCACGGCCAACGACGAGAGGGCATCGGAGCGATGGTGCCATGCATTGGCCCATAGGGCCGGGCTTTTAACCGCGGACGCGGCCTTTGCGGTGGCATGATAAAGGATCTCCTTGATTCCCAAAGATGCGAGGGCCACCGCCATCATGGCAGGGGCCGAATCGGCACCCCTCGGCTCTCTCAGCGCCGCGAAGGACCGGACCCCGATCTCCGCCCCCACCACAATAAGCACGAGGGAAACCAACGACCCCGCCAAGGTTTCGAACTTCCCGTGGCCATAAGGGTGGGTAGCGTCGGGGGGACGACGCCCCAGCCGCATCCCCACGACCACCACAAGGTCGGTGAGGAGGTCAGAAAGGGAGTGAAGTCCGTCTGCGACCAGCGCCACCGAACCCACTGAGGCCCCTACGGTGAACTTGAGCCCTGAAAGGCCCAGGTTCACTAACGCCCCGATTATGCCGATCCTTTCCCCTACCTCAACGAACGCCACATCCAAATCTTACCCAGTTTTCTGCAACTGTAAAAACCGAAAGTTAAGTTACAAAGGGCACTATGGACCATACGCGCATATCGGCTCCCTCCCGGGATCGTTGGCAGCTCCCCCTTTGAGACCTCCGTATTAGTGCAGATGAGAGGGTCCCTGAACGGATGCGGATGGGGCGTGACTTTTTAGCAGGTTCTAGGAAGCATGAGAAGCTTTGTTTAGACTTGATCGTGGAGGAACGCGGTCAAGCGCGTTCTGGTTTGAGGGAGAAGCTGCAACCAGGGCTTCGGACGGTCGAGATCACGGCTCCTCCGGAGGGCTAGAAGGCGAAAATGTTGGAAAAATCAAAGGAGAAAGCGGTCTTTCCGCCATCGAGCTCGCCCAGCTGAGGGGTTTCGCGAAGTTCCTGCCGGAGTTGAGGGCGAGGAAGCCGAAAAGAAAGCCGAGGTTCAACTGGGTCGGAGACCTCAAACCTCAAGAATTTGCGTGATCACCATACCGCTGTAGAACTCCAGCACAAGAACGCGGAATGGAAGATTAGAGCAAGAGAAGGCTCAGGAGGCCCAAGCTTTCCTGTCGTTCATCTCCGAATTATTCCCTACACTCTATCGGCCTCTTGCTCTTCCGCAGGGAACAACATTTATTAGTATTATGGTCACCGTGTCCCGAGCTGCGTGGGCGGCGGTGATGCTCGTCCTCCTCGCCGGCGGGGTATGGGCCGGGGAGGAGGCGGTCGTGATCGAGGGCGAGGCGTGGGCGAAGGGAGAACTCGCAGGCGTGCGGTATTCCCCTGAGGCCGGGGGCCTCGTCCTCGCCGAGCCCCCATGGTCCCCCGCCTGGGCCATGGAGCTTCCGGAGACCGTGGGGGCAGATTTCGTCCGCGCGGAGGGCATTACCTACCTCGTGGGCTCCCGGAAGGCCGAGAAGGGCCGCCGCATGTGGCTTTCGGCACTATCCTCCCGTGGCCGGATGCTCTGGGAGACGGCCGTCCGGGAGTTCTGGGAGGCCGATTCCCACGCTACCGCCGTGGCCGTGGGGCCAGCGGGGCATCTCTTCCTGACCGGATGGTACGGCAGCGCGTTCGCGCTCGCGGCCTTCGCCGCCGATGGCCGGGAGCTCTGGGCCCTCTCGCGGGCGGGCGGGGAGATGTTACTGGGGACTGATGTGGTGGCTGTCGGGGATTCTGTCCTCGCCACCGCGTTGAGATGGGAGGAGGGGCGGCCCCAGGGGGTCCTGTTGTGCTACGGGAACGATGGTTCCTTCCGCTGGGAGCTCCCCCTTCCCGGGGCGGAGGAGGTG